>CAZJAQ010000099.1:0-2552 GCA_964544285.1 uncultured Candidatus Bathyarchaeia archaeon | reverse complement strand
AAGTATTCCGGCCTTTCGAGCCGAAGACGCGGGTCCGAATCCCGCCCGGAGCATTCCAATTTTAGGCTCGTTTTAGGCGTATTTTAGCTAATGAAGCTTAATTTGAGCGATTTTGGAAGTATGGTCAAAATTGGAGTACGAATTTACTAGTAAAATTATCTTATAAGATCTGATAAAAAAGAAAGGGGGATTGATTGAGGATTATTTTTCTATGCCTGCCTTGTCTATTAGCAAGTAGCACTTGCGTGTTTGCATGTCCCATGCCATGGCTAAGCAGAAGTCTAGTTTTGTATCTACGGCTACTGTGATTAGGCGTAGTTCGCTGTCGCAGTGTTGTATTATGATGGCTCTGCCGCATAATCGCATGTAGGTGGCGTTTCTTATTCCATAGTCTTTGTCTGGCGTTATGAATTGGAAGAATTTGTGGGCAAGGTTGATTTTGAGTGTTGTTCCTCTGCCGTAGGTGTCTTTGAAGATGTATTGCCAAACATAAAGCTTCCCGCTTTCCGTCAATTCAAATATGTAAGGTTGCGTTGGAATATCGCTAATCGAGACATTCTCAGCCAAGACGAAAGGTTCGTCCTCAGTTTCGGGCCAAACAAGGAGCGTGTATGTGTCAGTGGGAGCTGCGTCAGTCTCCGGTATCACTGTTATAAAGTAGTCTCCTATTTTACGATCTTGGATAAGGATTATGTCATCTGGATCGCCATCTCCGTCAAAATCAATCTCCTCAGTATAAATTGCTCCTGGAATTTCGTTTAGTTGCTTGCTGATGGTAAGGCCGTCGGGGTCTGTAACAGCTATGTCAATCGGACTGTGACCTATTATACCCAAGCCGTGTGGACGGGGCACGCTTATTCTTTGTGTTATTTTCTCAGTTATTTTTTCGCCTTCAGGCGTCCAGCCTACTACTAATAGGGTCACATCATATTCTTTGCCACCAACAAAGTCATAAGTGAAAAAGACAGGTTGGTCGAGCCACCAAGACCTGACTTCATAGGATCCTATTAATTCACCGTCCCCGTGATACATAATGAGCAGACCTGGTCTTTCATTAGAAAACCTCTTAGTGAAAGCGTAGGCTGTAAACCATGTGGTAATTTTGCCAAAACGTGGCCACTCATATTCCACACTAAAATAGGGATTTAGCGCACGGAACTCTCCATCAATTGCGTTATAGTCTATTTCTTCACCCTTTACCGTAACAATTCTTATAATGCCTTTTGGTGTTGGTTCATTTGATGCTACCATCATAGCTTCTGTTGTTACCGCTTGTATGCCTGCTGGGCCTGCATAGTTCTCATTAGCATCCATGAATATGGGCCACCAACCATGAACGTGCCCAGCGAGATTCACCTTTACTTCTGCAGTTCCTATTTCAATGGCTTCCTCGATAGTGGCATATTCAAGAGGTGAGACGAAAGAATCAGGACGCATAGTTATTGGATGATGCGAAAGTAGAATTGTGGGCTTATCTGCAAGCAGATTTTCTGTGATCCAATACAAGGTGCTATCATGCAGACGTGCGAAAGCACGCTCAGGTGAAAATAAAGCAAGCCTTGTTACGAAGTCCAAGCAGACAAAGTTTACCCCACCATAGTCAAAAGCATGGTTCTGCAAATAGGAGTAGACACCGATTCCTCTAAGTTCTTCAACTGTGCGGCCAGTCTTCCACTCGACCCCAAGCTTCGCAGCCTGCTGATTGAAGAAGTCATCGCTAAAAATCTCGTTGAAATATGAATCTCCATTGGCTTCGCCATCAGACCACACATCATGGTTTCCTATAACTGGGAAGTACGGAATTTCTAAGTTATCCAGTATTTCTTTTGCCTTCTCGAGTTCTGAATACTTTGCGCTATTGGCAACATCTCCTAAGACTGCCAAGAATTTGATGTTTTCACTCTCATCATTTCTATTTATCCAGTCAACTAATTTCTCCAGTCTTTCGGTTAGATAGTAGTTTTCCCCGCTATAATCGGGATAACCTCGTCCTATGTGCAGGTCAGTGATTATGGCAAAGGTCCACTCACTTGTGATTACTACGGTTGTATACCATATATGGTAGTCTAAAGGTCCAATAGTGCCCCCTGGTCCGCTTGGTTGAGAATCTGTTACTTTGAGACCTATGCGATGGTTGCCTTCAGTGTCCCACGTCCATGTGGGTTTAGCGCCTGTGGCGTCATCAAATTCTCCGTCACCATCAAGATCCCATTCATATGTCGCTATTGTTTCGTACCATGGATGATCTGGTGGAAACATTGTACTTTCTGGGTCGTAGGATTTTGAGCCGTCCAGTTGTACTGGTACCTTGATATAGCCTTCATAAGGTCCATCTGGGTCTGCCACTGGTTTCCATGGTGGGGCGGTGATGTGTATGATACGAGTGTCTGAGGTTTGAAGAGGTGGGTCGCTGTTGTCCGTTACTCTTAGAGTTGCCGTGTAAGCCTTCGCGGTTTTATCCCAGTCTATGCTGCGAGGTATACCGGAGAATATTCGTAATCCAGTTCTTGTAGGATAGTGATCCAGCGTTTTTATGTCCTTGTCCCAAGGGT
>CAZJAQ010000098.1:0-2572 GCA_964544285.1 uncultured Candidatus Bathyarchaeia archaeon | reverse complement strand
TGTCGCCTTCGCTTGGGAGTTCGACGTAGACTATTTCGCGGAGTTGTTTTTGGGCAAAGTCTGTGATACCTATGCGGGCTTTGTTGTCTTCGATTTTGACCCATTCATAGTCTTTGGTGTAGTGTAGTCCTTCGGGGACTTCGACGTCGTTTACTTTTACCATGTTGTTTTTCACCTCTGAGTGTGGGTCTATTTTAGATGTGTTGGGTTTTAAAAGATTGTTGCCTGAGCGTGTTCTCGGCGCAGAGACTAGGCCGCCCTAATAGGCTCTAGATGGGGATGTCATCTTTTCCTAAAATCAACTCACACAATTAGTGAAGGCTACGATTCGTTATGCATAACGTTTGGTAGAGGGAAACAGAAAAATCAGACCAATTAGTAAGTAGAAAAGGGGCATACCGTTTCTGAGAGTGGAAATTAATTCGGCTAGAGTTTTACATGCTTGAGGCCCAATTACAAACACTTCCTGCACTCGTCTGAAAACAATATCCCATGAATCCAGAGGATTGTCTTTGGGTTTCCAAAATAGAACCGCTACCCGCATAACTCCAGCATTGGCGGTAAAAACCACGTTTAGGGCGAGTTCAACATCGAACTTGATGCTATAATCAAGTGTCACCGAAAGGCTGGAATCATTGGAAGGATTCACTATATGCATGGTGTAGAATCCGTCTTCAATCTTTGTGAAGTTAAAGTTAGAACTTGAGGTCGAATTGATTGTCAGCAGAACATTCTGAGAGTCTCTCTCTTTTACATAGAAATCCACAGTTCCACCATGAACGAGCACACTGCCACTAACACTATCTTCTGTTGTTAGGTCAACAGTCTCTATGATTTCTTGTTTAGGTTTTATGCAAAAGACTCCACCTCTCGCATTGACATTATTAATAAACGCAAGCGTCGCGATAACCACGAAAAATAGCAAGACTATTCGGTTTCTCTTTATGCGCATAATCGATCAGTACTCGCTGAGTTATTTAAGCCACACGACGAATTTGTGCGAATTTGTTGGGAGACCCGAGTGAAACTATCGCTTGATCTGTAATAAAAAAAGGGTGTTTCATGTTTGTGGAATCTTCCACAAACCTAATTATTCTTCGTGTGCGAATGCATATTGTGATTGTTGACTGCCATCTGCATCTGCCTTCTCTCAAACACATGAAAACCCTCGAGGAGTCGAAGGCAAAGCTACTCGAAGACCTCTGTAAAAACAACGTAGATTATGCCATTTTAATCCCAGACAATACGCCTCACTCAGACATAGGCGGCTTAGACGAGGTGCTCCAACTCGTCAAAGATGATAAGCGTCTGTTCGTGATGGGGACCATAGACATCCAGAAACGCAACCAAATGCAGCAAACACATAAGCTCGCTCAGCTATTCCAAGCTGGGCGCATCGTTGCAGTGAAAATCTTCCCGGGACACGACACAATCTACCCGACCGACAAGAGGCTAACATCAGTATACCAATTATGCATCAAACATGACCTCCCAATAGTCATCCACACAGGAGCAGGCTCAAAACACCCGCAGCCCGAAAAATACAACGACCCAAAACACATAGTCAAGGTTGCAGAAACGTATCCGAGGCTCAAAATTGTCATAGCCCACTTCTTCTTCCCCAAAGTCGAATACTGCCACGAATTAACAAAGCCCTATGGGAACATCTACTTCGACACTTCAGGCTTAGCAGACGAAGAAGTCATCGCGGACACGGGACTCGACACGATAAAGAGGATTCTGGCTTTAACTGCAAACGAACGCCCACGCAACGTTGTCTTCGGAACAGACTACGCCATGTGCAGCATAAAGAAGCACGTGGAGCTCGTGGAATCATTAAGGATTAGCAGGCGGAAGAAAGACAGGATATTCAGCGAGAACGCCATCAAGCTCTTCCACCTAAGATTTTGACCATGTCATAATTAAAAACGCCTAAGACAAACGAGAAAAAGGGTTGCGCGAGACACCCACAACTTTGAGAGAATTACAACAAACACGCCTGCCCTGCGGACTAGAGTCAATTCTTTAAGGGACTGATACAATTCGATATATAAGAGAGTGAATAACGTGTATGATGTTATCATCGTTGGCAGCGGACCAGCGGGATTAACTGCTGCAATTCATTCTGCAGACTTCGGTTTGCATACACTCGTCTTAGAAGCGAACGAAAGAGCAGGCGGAATAGCAACAAGAGCTCGTGGAATAAGTAATTATCCAGGCTTCCGAAGAAAAATCTCAGGGCTGAGACTAATGGAAAAGATGGTGCTTCAAGCAGAGAAGAAAGGCGCCGAACTTCACACTTCAGAGAAAGTCATCAACCTTTCTTTACGTGAAAAAGACAAAGTTGTTGAAACCCAACGGGACATGTATCGATGCAAAGCTTTGATCTTAGCGACTGGAGACGGGATGGAGGGTATAGGCATGAAGTGGGAAACTTGGCTAGGTGGCGGCGTCGCCTACTGCACAGAATGCGGTGCGCCTTTTTTCACAGGAAGAGAAATAATCGTCGTCGGCAAAGTCGAGGACGCAATCAGCGAAGCATTGAATTTAACTAAGATAGCCAAGAATGTAC
>CAZJAQ010000097.1:0-2582 GCA_964544285.1 uncultured Candidatus Bathyarchaeia archaeon | reverse complement strand
TTGATGACATGAGTGTAGTTCCAGAAGACCGTAAGCGTGAAGGTTTCAGCTGTCACACCTTCGTTCGTGACGGTTAAGTTAACAGCGCGGGTTCTGTTCTGAGGGATGACTGTCTGATTGTAGCAGACTACCATGTCGGTTACCGCAATGTCTGATCCTGGTGGTGCGGTGATGTTGAGGAAGCCCGTTATCCATAGCATGTCGAAGCTGTAGTACTGAAGCTCCGCATCATCGTTGAAAGTGTGTGTCCATATTGAATATGGGGGGATTGGGTCTGAAAGAAGGTATGTTGACCCGTTGGCTACGAATACAAACCAGAGGGCGTGTATAACGGGGTCTGTGTTGTTCCATATGATCGTATCTCCAGGGTCAATTGTGAGATTCTGCGGTATGAAAGCGAAGCCAGATATCTTCACTTCATGTGTTGTCGGAGCTCTAACTTGTTGGATTAGGAGAGTTGATACACGAAGACTGAAGACTAAAGAAATTACTATGACGATCACTGCGAAACGCTTTTGGTATTTGTTTGTCGCTATGTTCATGGTGTTACCTCCTTTTGTGAGAGGCTTCGGCGTTGCCTATTGGCTGTATGGGAAGTAGCTTGACCACCAATACCAATGTCTTCCGTACAGCCAGTGCCACCACCATCCCCACCAAGGTCGCCAGTATGGCACGTCAGTGTAGGGGTAGTAGTAGCTTTTCACGTAGCTTCGCCACCACCAGTATGGTCCCCAGAACCAGTTGGGATGGTTGTGACTGTCGTGCCACCAGTAGTAGAAGTGAACGACTTTTCCTATAGGAGTCCAAGCCCACCAGTAGAAGTCGATGAAGAAGTACGGCTCCGCGTTGTATATTATGTATGGGTCAATTTCTGGAATTTGGTCGGGGGGCAGTAGATTCGTGACGAAGCCCATCGCCATACCTGTTCCGTCGGCCATTTCAGCGGATAACAAGCAAGCACGTGTGCCATCCTCTAAAGTGTTAGCAGACCACCACGAAGCTACCATTCCTTCAAAGGGATCTGACCCAGGGTCAAAGTAGACGTCGAAGAAGGATTCAACCCAGTACTTGCTTCCTCCAGAATCAATGTCGAATGTATATCCCTTGGCTTCAAGTTCAGTTTTTATTTCGAAGTAGCCTTCCAGCTGATCTGGCGGAACGAAGGGGAGGTCAACTAGTTGGTAAGTGTATGGCAATTCGACAATGTCTTGCAGTACCGTTGGTTCCCAGAGGAATTTCTGGTGAACCATACCACCAACGACGTAGTCAGGGTCAATGTATACTCCTCCTTCCCCGAAAAGTATTACTGACAAGGTTAGATCTGAGTCTCCTGGAGCATCACAGTGAAATGTGAAAGCCACCAGTATTCCACCTGTCTCTGTTTGTCCACCATCTAATGTGAATGCCCAAGCCCACACCTGATCTCCCATTCCGAGGTCATAATTGAATTCAATGGGTGGCATGAGGTATCCACCGTCTACTGCACTGATCGGGGTCATTTTTGTGGAGTCGTAATTCATGACTATGTCGTACTCTTCAATGGGTGTACTATACATGTTCTCGATCCATATCTGGACAGTGAAGTCGGTATATACGACGGCTGTAGTCTCGGCTGGTGATACGAAGACAGTGATTCCACTTAGAGCTCTAACAAACTGAAGCGCCACGAATAGCGACGTGGCAATGCAAACAGAAAGCGCCAGCGCAATTATGAATTTCTTGTTAATCACTCTCATTCCTCCTTATGGTTGGTTATTTGTTTCATCACGCCACACACTTGGCGCTCCCGAGAGTTAGAACGTTGCTGAGTCAACGATTCGTCTCTTCGGTGCTCTCAACTATTGCCAGTGTTTACTTAAAAAGACCTATGGTAAGGGATTCTATTATGTATTCACGCAGCCTAAGAAGGTTTGCTATTCGAAAAGTCAGCAGAGAGAGTCTGAAAATGACTCTCAAACGGAACCCAATTCCGCCTATTTTAAATATGCATTCAAGCCGACAGAAAGCATTTAACAAACACAAGAGTAGCGGAAATCAAAGCCATTGAATGTCTTAGCACAAAAGAGGGAAAAAAAGGGGGAAGAATGGGGTTATGGTTCTTTGTATCCGTAACTTGACAGTAGGATTACTGCGTCGTATAGGAAGATTCTTCCGTCGTTGTCTATGTCGTAGTTCGGATTGTAACCCACGTTGCCAAACTTGACACCGTACACCACTAACATCTTGACTGCGTCGAATAGGAAGACGTCTTTGTTTGCGTCCACGTCTCCAGGCCACACGATGACCACTGTGCCGTAGGTGCAATTGTTGTCAGCCGTATCGATTTCACCCAGCGCCGGTGTAGCGTAGGCGCTTATCGTGTAGTTCATGTACCTCGTCTGATTCGGATACCAGCCTAGAGTAACGATTTTGGTCTCGCCGATTGCGAGTGAGACGGCTGTGCTGTTGACGACGTGCGTGTAGTTCCAGTATACCGTTAGGGTAAAGGTTTCATCTGTCAAACCTTCGTTTGTGACTGTTATGTTGACGGCGCGGGTTCTGTTTTGTGGGATAACTGTTTGGTCGTAGCAGACTGTCATGTC
>CAZJAQ010000096.1:0-2686 GCA_964544285.1 uncultured Candidatus Bathyarchaeia archaeon | reverse complement strand
CAAGCTCACACCACTGGAGACTTTTCATCAGCTAACGAGCACTATGGGAATGCAGAGGCTCTTTTCGAAGAGGCATTGAGCATCTATGAAGAAAGAGGCACCGCCATGGAAGACGCAGAGCTTAACTCGACCAATTACAACGCCCAAGCCAACCTCATACTCGCCAACGCTGCAATGATGAACTCTTACGCGTGGATGTTCTTCGGCATCGGCTGGATACTCATCGGCATCGGAGTAATCATATTCGGAGCGAAAAAACCAAAGCCAACCTAACCACGAGCCTATCCTTTCCTTTTTTTTATTTTCTCTAAAGTCGAGAAGTGTAAAACATTTAAATCCACTCGCTTCTCCCTATCTCTTCTGACTTGAGGTTTCACCGAGTTGCAGCCGAGCGAAGGGTTTGAGATTCCAACGTGGGAACAGATCTACACTATACTCTTGGATTTGGCTCGAAAGGTTCGAAACGACAAGTTCAACCCCGACATAATCGTAGGCGTCTCACGAGGCGGTTGGACCCCCGCAAGAGTCCTGTCCGACCTGCTCGAAAACCCGAAAATCGCCAACATAAAAGCCGAATTCTACCTAGGCGTCGCAGAGACAAAGAAAGAACCAATAATAACCCAAGGGGTTTCAGTCGACGTAAAAAGCAAGAAGGTGCTGGTTGTTGACGACGTTTCCGACACGGGCAAGAGCCTCTGCCTCGTAAAAGCCCACTTGAACAAGCAAGGCGCCAGAGCCCTCAAAGTAGCAACTCTCTACTACAAACCATGGAGTATAACAAAACCAGACTATTACGAAAAAACAACTTGCGATTGGATAATCTTTCCGTGGGAACGGAAGGAAGCCCTGAGAAAGGTCCTCCAAAAATTTAGGCAAAATGGAAAATCTGTCGAAGACGCAAAGCAGACGCTGATAAAACATGGTTTCAACCCAGAACTGGCAGAGCGTTTCATCGAGGAAGTAACTGGGGGTTCTGGATGATAAAGCATGTTGAGGGGTTTGACGAATATGTTGCCATCGCTGGCTTCAGAGACGCTCGTATAGATGATGTCGATTGCTTTCTCAGTTTGGTCCGAGAAGAACTGGGCAACGTGACGGTTCAATTCTTCGACGCTGGACTAGTCGCTGGCTGGCAGCATCTCTACTTCGCCACTCTCAACGCTTTGAACACTTTCAGAAACCAAATGAACATCTCGAAAAGCCTCGCCGTAGAATGCTTACTGTTCGCTTCCGCTCAGAGACAGATTAAGGTGGCTTTGGACCTTATGGGGATTAAGCCAGGATTATCAAAAATCGCTGTTTTAATCATCTCAAATTCAGAGGATGCTGCTGAAAAGTCTCTGGAAAAGGTTTCAAAGCTGATTAGAGGTAGACACGACGACAGCGTTCTTGATTTGTCAGAAGAGAAAATGGGGCATATCAAGTGGGTTTTTGGAATCTCTGACATCGAGCTGGCAGCGAAGTCTGAGAAGGACGGGGAAAAGACGGCTATCTCAGAGCTCGTGATTGAACATGTCGCTCTCCTAGTCACTCAGCGCTAGGAAAGAATCCACACTTACTCTCAGAATTCTTGTGGGGTTATTTTGCTTCTGCCTCTGCCAAGTATTTTAGGCTGAAAGGTTTCAAAAGCTCTTTCCCAGCGAGGTTCACTAATATGCATTGGACGTCGTCTATGAAGTCTCCCAATTCGTACCTATAGCTACTCATGAATTCGTCGTAGTCCGAGTAGCTCATGTGGAAAGACATCATGAAGGAATCCACGCCCATGCCTCGGCACGCTCCAGCCATGACGATGTTAGGTTGGTTCATTAGCCATTCCATGCCTCTCTTCCTAACAGCTTCATACTGTCCCTTCGATGCGATGGCTGCTTTTATCTTAACCAGCGTGATGGCAAATATTTCATATCCAAGTTTTTCCCACTTTGGAATAGCGGTGTAGCCATCGATTACTTCTTTCTCGAGTAGCGCTCTCTTCCTCGTGATGGTGGGTTGAGACACTCCCAGAATCTTGGCTAGTTGTCTGTCGCTCCTCTTGGCACCTTTCATCAACTCATATAGAAGCTTGTAATCTATAGGTCTCAACTTCTTCATACTACATCAGTGATTATGTTCTGTTTTCTTCAGTTTTATCACTTGCGGAAGAAACTCCGAAAAAAGAATGCGTTTAGCTCTCGAATTTTTCTTTCACTGTCGAAATTATGTCGGAGGGCTTTAGGACAGATATTCCCGTGAAGCCGCCCACGACTTCGATCAGGACGATTTTGTCGGGGTTGGCGAGGTCTACTCTGCGTTCTATGTTTGCTGCCGCGGCTTCTATGATGCCCTTGCTGGAGGTTTGAGTGAAGCGTTTTTCGACAGTAATACGGAATGTCTCGTTCTCCTTAATTTCCTTCGATAGCATCGTGACGGTGCGTTCGATTTCGCCCAAGTCGGTTCGCGTTACTCTTTGAATTGGAATTATGCGGAGGCTGTAGCGGAACTCGTAGGGGCGCTCCTTCAACATTTCACGAAGCTTTTCAATGATTTCTAACGGGGGAAAAGACGTTTTCGCAGCTATCAGTCCTGAGACTCCTGTCTTGTCTACTTTGGCTGCGCTGTCTCCGATCTCGCCCAGCAGGTACCACATTTCTGAGCAGGCGTCAGCCTCGTTTCCTCGGGTGGTTGTAACGAGAAGGTTGAAATCTCG
>CAZJAQ010000095.1:0-2970 GCA_964544285.1 uncultured Candidatus Bathyarchaeia archaeon | reverse complement strand
CCATGCGCTCTCCAGTGGAGGGGTTTGTACTATCCATTTTGATCCAAAGTCCAGATGCCTTGTCATACCAGAAAGTGTACGGATACCCGTACATGGAGTAGGGTATTTCCCAGCAATCTATTGCTCGTGGACCCACAGCCAACATTCTAGTGCCGTTAACTGTTGCAGTGCCGTACAAAAGATTTATTGTCGAGCCTATGTTTATGTCTGTTTCAATCAATCCAGGATACCACAAGCCAGCCCAGAAACCGCTCTCCACGAATCTATTCATCGTATTAACGATCATCGAGCCTGTGTAAATGTATCCGTAGGGGTCTTTTTGCCATACTGTGATGTAAATTTTGTAGGGTTCAATGTAATACTCGTATGTTAAGTTGAAATATCCTTGTTGACCAATCAAGTGTCCTGAAGAGTCATAGTAATTCATAGTGTAGTTTGCGTATTGTCCTGGTTCGGGGTTAATCAGCGGATAATGCACACTCACGAATTTCGTTTTTATGTTATTTAATGTGAAGTTTTCGCCAGATACTGGCGGTGCGTAGGCAGTAACATTATAGACGCCCTCCACTGTAGGTGTCCAAGAATAGTTTAAGGTGTAGCATGTGCCATTAACAAGCTCGATTAATGTCTCATTTGCAACAATACTTCCGTTTATGATCAACTGAAGTTCCACATTCGTTTCATTATTTAATCCTCGATTGTACACCGTCGCATTTACCAAGGAATTTTCTCCGGGTAGAAGATACTGTGGAGCCTCTAGCAAAACAGCCAGTTCATGCTCATACTGGATTAATATCCAAGTGAAGAATCCACGGTTAGGCATCCAATCCCAGTTTGAAGGAGTATCGACAACTGCAAAGTCAGCAATCCCGCTTGTTTCTAAACTTACAAGAAATACGCCTACTACAACCGCATTGGAATTTTCTGGAGCTTCGAGATAAGCCAAAGGAATCGGGTTGTTTATATCCCACCATCCATAGAGCGGGTCCCATCTCCACATTTCAGTTGCCTCCCAGCCCACAACAATTACATAATCCGCGCCTATGTCAGTATCTTGATATGGATAAGTTCCGTCAGGTAAACCAGTGCTGGGATTCTGGTCTGCGTCTATAAAAATGGCTGTGTTTATATCGTTGATTGTTGTCCAAGATTTATGATGTTCCACTTTAAAGTATACAATGTCCGAGTAGACTTGGCCATATATGGATTTAAGATTTGTCCCTACACCTTCATCAGGATCTGTCTCTAGCAGCATCCAATTCGTTTCAGGTGGCGGAGTTATAACATAAAGAATTTCTGTTATCTGGTTATTTTCTGTTATCGTTTCATTTGTAACGGGTACAACATAATAAGTGACGTTGTGCACTCCTTCTGAAGCCGGCATCCATGATAAGCTAACAGTCCTTGATATGCCTCCAGAAAGAAAGTCGATAGATGTTGAGTTAGCCGAACTTCCATTTACTAGCAAATGCACTTCTACGTCAGTTTCATTGCTTGTTCCAAAATTGAGCACCGTAATGTTGAAAGTAGTTAGCTTTCCAAGCTTAACGTATTGGGGTCTAGACCAGTCGAAAATGAGTAGGTCATGGTCTGGCGGAGCTTGTTCAACAGCGTTTTTCGCGTTGATTCTTCCATATCCATAATACTCATCAAACCCTGGATCTCCAAGATCATCTGCCGTATATCTTAATTGAGCCCATACCCAATCCCTAGTCACGTTGGGGAACTGACTCCAGATGAGGGCAGCTTCGCCTGCAGCGTGCGGACAAGCCATGGAAGTGCCACTCAGATAATCATAGTTTAGATTTTTGCTATATGGTGGATCATTTAACGTTACATGGTATGTCGGCAATGTTGAGTATATATCCACCCCAGGAGCTGCAACTTCAACCCAGTCTCCGAAGCTGGTAAACGATGCTGGATAGTCCAACGAATCTGTTGCTGTAACCGCGACAACCTCATCGTGTGCGGCAGGATAAAGCTTAATCCTCGACGCGTCATTCCCAGCCGCAGCAACAACTAGTACACCATTGTCACAGGCGTATCGAATTGCATCATAAATGAGATTGCTTTCACCAGAGCCGCCCCAACTGTTGCTAAGAATATCGGCACCATTATCAACTGCATCTATAATGGCGTTTGCAAGGTCATCTTCATTTCCCCATCCGTAAGCATCTAAGCCTTTTTCAGCCATTATGCTGACATTGGCAATTCCAGCGATGCCCACTGCATTATTTAGAACTGCTGCAACTATCCCTGCACAATGGGTTCCATGTCCATTATCATCAAGAGGGTCATCATCATCATTAACCCAGTCACGACCTAACGCAACATAATTTTCATTAAGGTCTGGATGAGTGTAGTCAATGCCAGTGTCGATGACTGCTACTATGACTGAATGGTTCCCAGTTGTTATGTTCCAAGCGTAATCTGCTTCTATTTTCTGTGGTCCCCATTGATAGGTCCAATATGGATCGTTTGGGATAAATTGCGCTTGAAACTTCATGTTAGGCTCCACATATTCAGCCAGGTTACTCGTCTGAACATCCTTCACGAGCGAAGAAATGGCATTGGAAGGTACATCAGCAACTATAGCGATAACTTCACCCTTTATTGAAACAGTATTAACAACTTCTCCCCAAACACTACTAACCATGTCTACAAGGCTGTTATAGGCGTTTGGATGTGCCATGTTTACTCCAATAACAAGCTCCACTGAATCCTCATCTGCGGAGGCAAAGTCGCTTCGCTTTCCAATTCCATTATAGTATCCACTGCTGACAAAAGAGCCAGAATCCCAAAAATCTGGAAAACTACTTTCTAACTTTTGATTTTTCGTTTTTTCAGGAATGTAGTGAAGGCCACCTTCTAATGCATTAGAATCAACCGTAGAATTCTTGCTTGTTGAAAACTCCGCGTTTTGGTTTTCACCTAAAGGTATAGGATGAAAGACTGCACTTACTGTATTAG
>CAZJAQ010000094.1:0-3069 GCA_964544285.1 uncultured Candidatus Bathyarchaeia archaeon | reverse complement strand
GGTGGAGCAATGTCAGCTTCTGGATTGTAGTCTGGGTCGCCTTCATGGGTTCCGTAGGCTGTCAGTAGCAGAACCGCGTCGTAAATGTCTATGACGCCGTCTCCATTGATGTCGCCGGGCATTTTTATCTTAACCCAACCATCGTAGAAGACATTGTTGTCCAAGTTGGTTTCGTATGGAATCTCGCTTGCTCTTGCCCATATCGTGAAGTTGTTGCACGGCGTCAAGCCGGAAGTATTCCAATAGAAAATCATCTTCATAACGGTCCATGGGTTAACTGTTATGGTTCGCGTCTCTATGGGATTATCGTCGTAGTAAACCGTCACGTCGAAGGTTTCAACCGTCATGTTGCCGCGGTTCATGGCCCACACCTCTATCGTCACGACTCTTCCGGGGTAAACCTTGTTTGAAGACGTCACGTTGACACGCGTGATAGCTACGTCTCTGAGTAAGGAAGCAAAGAAACCGTCTCCCACTTCATGGGGCTTGTTATTACCCTCGAAGTCGCTAATCTTAGTGTCATACAAGTCTAGAACAGTCTGCCCGAAAGCTTGCATCATGAAAGTGATTCGGGTCATCGTTTTTGCTGCTAGAATGGTGAAGGGCTCTGCTGGCGGGTAGTATTGAACTTTGACCCAAAAAACTCCTTCCGTGTCGTTGAGGCTCATCTCCACGGTGAAGTGAGTATCATCGTTGGGC
This sequence comes from uncultured Candidatus Bathyarchaeia archaeon, assembly GCA_964544285.1. Classification (GTDB taxonomy): domain Archaea; phylum Thermoproteota; class Bathyarchaeia; order Bathyarchaeales; family SOJC01; genus CAYGVX01. The sequence continues at coordinate 2,370 of CAZJAQ010000094.1, read as the reverse complement.
GGGAATATAATCGCTCCTAAGCATGTTAGAATGTCCGTGTCGTACCAGAGTTTAAACTCATAATCGTACATGTCTATGGCGTTTTCTATCTGCACATCTATCGTGAAAGTGTCACCCGGGGTCATTTCGGGCACGATGAGTTCTGGGGGGTTGATGAACATCTTCGTAACCAACACGTTGTTGAAGTACCCGTCTCTAGTCGTACGAATAGGAATGTTCTCTTCATACTCGTTGGTCATGGTAATGTCGTGCAGGTCTAGGACAGTTCCGCCAATATCAGTGACGTGGAATTCGATGGTAGCCAGAGATAGGTCTCCATTTATCCCTGGAGGCGAAGTCAGCGAGGCGTTGACTCTTATTTTTCCTTGGGCTTCTAGCACTTCTACATGGACCTGTGCGGGCGGAAAGGCTGGGTTTACAGTGACGCTGTTAACGTCTAAGATCGTCGTGTTGTAATCCATCCAGAACTCGAAGCTATAAAGCCTTACAACATCCTCGACCATGACATTAACTGAGAAGTAGTGGCAAGGAGTCAAGGTAGAATCCACAATGCTGGGGGGATTCACGGAAATGTCAACTGGCGACGGAGGAGGAGCATTATTGAAGAATCCGTCTCTCGTGCTGTGGGTAATTGGAACTCCAACGCTGTTTGATAACGCACTTGCTACAAACTCAATCCAAGAACGTCCAACACTCTTAACTCGAAAGGTGATTTTGAAAGCGTTGCCGCTACCAGTAAACCCTGCTGCAGGGGATCTTGAACTGTACCCTACCCAAGCCATCGTTCCAGGTTCAGCGCCGGGAATCGCGTCGCTCTCGTCGATTACCTCAATCAGCTGCATCACAGGGCTGTGAAGGAGACCACCAGGATGGGTTTCAACCGGAACCTCTACCGTGTGGCTCACGTAGCCTATAACCGATGGATCCCACTTAAGTTGAAGGTCAAACCCATACAAGTCAGTCACATTAGCTACTTTAACAGAAATTGTGAAAGTTGCTGAAACTGGTAAACCTAAGACCTCAGGCGGATCTACGTAGACAACGGGCTCTTCATCTGCACCTCTAACCGACTTCAGATTTAAGCTAAACGCAACACTCGCAATCAATAAGACAGCTACAAACGCTAGGCTGCTCTTTCGTCTCTTATTTCTTAGCATCTCCTTTCATCCTCTGTAAACTACTAAAAGTCACCACAACTTAAGGATTGTGGAATTTACTTCTAATGACCAGAATGCACAAACAAATGAAGCTAGTAGGAGGCTCCGTACCTACTAAGCAAGGCTACAGCGTCGAAGAGGTTAATCTTCCCATCTCGAATCAAGTCAGCCATAACGTTCCATTCCGGGCTGCTAGCGTCTAACCCATAAATTCTGAGCAGCGCAACTGCGTCGAAGAGGTCGATTTTTCTATTGAATGCTATGTCCCCAATCAACGTAACAAGTATCGGCCCGTAAGTCAACGAATTATCCTCGATGTTTGTTTCACCGGGCACGACACTTGCTTGTGCCTCTAAATTATAGTTTGCGAGCAGCGTCAACCCAGTCGTGTCCCATGAAAAAGTTAATACTTTAGTTTCGTAGGGTCCTGCTTGGATGCCCAGTTTCGCCTCTATTAGAGAGCCATTGGCGCGTAACGTGACGTCGAACGTTTCCATGTACGTGCCTTTATTCTGAACTGTCACATAGACATAGACATCCCAGTTATTGTGGACCCGATCGAGGCATTCAACGTCGAGAATCGCAATATCATGGACTATCGCGATCGGCACTTCACGAGACGTTACGTTCCAGAAACCCTCAGAGTCAGTGACGTTTAACGTTACAATGTAATTTCCAACACTCGTGTAGCTGTACGTCACAATTCTCCCAGTCTTGTTTTTTCCGTTACCAAAATCCCAAAAATATCTAATTATCGTGTCATTATAGTTTTCAGAAGACGAGGAAGAAGCATCAAACGTAATAGTATAGTTGGGACCCGCCCCAGGCGGCTTGACCACGAAAGATGGCCACGGTGGCGCTGGAGCAAAGACTGCCTGAAAACTGTCCAGCCCCCAACCAGTGTACCCCCCGGCAGATGGAGACCATGCGGAAGCCGTCACATGATATATTCCCGGCGTCATGTCTGGGGGCAGTCGGAAACTCGTTTGAAATGTTCCGTTCTGAGCTGGAGGACTGGGCAACGATGCGTTGTAAGTCATGTTGTAATAGCTCGACTCTATTATGTTAAAGTGCGCCAATTTTTCTGGGCAAAGCGGGCGCCCCCCACTTGTTGGGAACGTCGTAAACACGTCACCGTAGATGTAGGCCGCGCCAATAGTAGCCCAGTTTGGAATATACATTCTCGGCATTATTCTCCCCGTCGAGTTTGGGG
>CAZJAQ010000093.1:0-3069 GCA_964544285.1 uncultured Candidatus Bathyarchaeia archaeon | reverse complement strand
GTTGGATCAGTTGCAGGTCTGCCTCCTCTTCTTCAGTCATGCTTGAATCGTCGTAGATTATTCTGATTCGTATAGTTCCAGAATATTTAGCCGTCGTTTCAATATTGTAGTATTGGTCTATCGTGTAGCCCGGCGGCGGGTCTGGTCCTGTTCCGCTTTTCTCCACGGTTGTGGAGCCGTTTGCTGTGACACTCTCGAAAGTCAGACAGACATCGTCCGTTGGAAAGACCGTGACGTTCTCGCCTGTGGTGGTTGAGGAGCCAACTGAGCCCATGAGGGGATAGTTATCCGTGTTGTTTGAGCCGATCACGTAGGACGTGTCTCCTATGCCGTCACTTCCCACAATGTCTTGGTACTGCCCCCTGTAGAGGTCTGTGCCATTATAGTCGCTCCAGAAGTTTCCGCCACTTGGATAACCGTCATCCCAATCGTTTGTCGAACCAGTCGTATCGATTTGATACGTGTTGTTTACGAGATTGTTATGGTATATGGCGTTGTTTGAAGAAGAGTAGAGCCAGACGCCACGATAGTTGTTTATCATGTTGTTCTCGACTACGAGGTTATTTGAAGAATAAGCGAGTAAGATGCCGTAAGTAGGGCTGTTTGCCGTTATGTTGTTTCGGATTACGATGTTGTATGAAGACAGGGAACCAGAGATTAGGATGCCCCGCTCGTTGTTTGCTACGTTGTTTCCAGAAATGATGTTGTGTGAACTCTCATCTTGGGAGTTGACGCCAATAACATTTGTTGTCATGATGTTTCCGGATATGGTGTTGTTTGAAGACTGATGGAGATAGATGCCATAGGAGAATGCTTTGATCTCCATATTCTTGATTGTTACATCGCTTCTTCCAGTCAGGTCTATTCCAATCCCAATTCCTGGTCCTTGAAGTGTGTGTCCGTTTCCGTCTACTATTATGTTGCTTCTCTCAATCACAATAGAGTCATTAACATTGCCTGTGAAAGTGTAAACGCTTCCATTCCGTGCTATTGGTGCCCAGGAAGGGTCTACTGAGCCATCAGCCCTAATGTAAATCGTCTCAGAGGCGTTAACTGGTTGAATGTTAGATGTTAGGGTTAACACGCCAATCAGAAGCAGAGTCATCATTAATACTGGAACTATTCTTTTCACCCTATCTCCTTCCACAAAATAAGAAGATGCGCTCGCAACTATTATCATTTTTGGAACAATCTTCTATCCCATGCGCTTGGCTCCAACATGATTTTAGTGTTTCCAAATTCCTAATGCCGTCTTCAGTTCCTCGTGTGTTTCTGCATATTTCTCTAAGGTGATGCCACGCATTTTTGCGTCTACAGCTTGTCTCATAGCCTTGGCGCCTGCAACAGTGCCGTCTTTATGGCCGTGAATCCCGCCCCCCGCTTGAATCACAAAATCTTTTCCAAAAATGTCGATTAGGGCTGGAACTAAGCTTGGGTGGATACCTCCCGAAGCCACTGGCAGAACGGGCTTCAAGCCGTCCATCTCGGTTCTTAGTGCTTCGCAGTTTTCCAGCACCTCTTCTCTGGCTTCAGACATCTTCCCGACAGCCGTTCCCACGTGGAGCTGGTCCACTCCGATTATCCTCGACGCCTTCGCAATCACGCGCATGGAGATTCCGTGTTTTGTGTTTTTCGTAAACGCCGCGTGTCCGGCTCTGTGGGCGTGAATCACCATGTTGAAGTCTTGGCTTCGCAGTGTTTGCAGGGCGGCGAAGCCGCAGGTCAGAATGTCTATCATTGCGTATCTTCCGCCGTGGTCTTCTACGAACTGTGCCCGCTCTACCATCTGCTTCGTTTCCGAGGTTACGTTGGCCATGTAAACCTTCTTTTCTCCAGTCTCTTCTTCGGCTCTGTCTCTGCTCTCCAACGTTTTTACGATGCGGTCTTCGAAGGGGTTGAACCGTTGACTGCTCAAGTTTTCGTCGTCTTTCACTATGTCGCATCCGCCGACCCATGCCTTGTAGGCAACTTCTGCGTGGTCCTTGGTTTTCAAGCCCAGTTTTGGCTTAATTATCGTGCCCACCAGTGGTCTATCTTTAACCTTCAAGAGCTCTCGGATTCCATCGATGCCGTACTTCGGACCCTTGAAGCTCTTAATAATCTTTGAAGGAAAGTGAACATCGTTTAGCCTAAGGTTTTTCAGGGCGCCCAAGCCAAAGACGTTTCCAGCTATGCTGCTGAGAATGTTGGGCATGTTAGCGGGCTCGAACAGTTCGATTGGGTAAGCAATGCGAACATCGTTACCGTTGATTTCGAAGACCGTTGCCCGAAGCTTCTCAACATAAGGTTTCACCGTGGTCAGCTCAGTCCACGTTCCTATCGAACTCTCAGCAGCAACACCGCCCGCCGCCACCTTTAGCTCTATTCCTCTCGGCTCCACGTAAAAGTCGCAGACTAAATCGTCTTCTTTGGGATTGTATGAAAGGTCGACGAAGTCGATGTATCTCATATCCTTCCCTTCTTTTTTCGTGGACTCAGGTAGCCAACTCAGTTTTTACCCTTATCGTGTGGAGTATGTCGCTCCGCGTCACTATCCCGACAAGTTTTCCATCCTCTCGAACGGGTAATCGTCCAACGTTTTGCCTCGACATTCTTACGAAAGCATCCAACGCCTTCTCGTCAGGCTTCAAGCAGACTAGCTTGTCACAAGGGGTCATGATGTCCGCCACCTTCATTTCTCGCCACTTAGCTCTCGGTATCTTTCGCACGTCTTCCACAGTCACCAAACCAAGCAAGGTGGAATCCTTCGTGACGGGGAACCCGCCGTGCTTGAATTTCGAAAAATACTCTTCCACGAGGGTTTCGAGGGGCACGTCTGGGTCTATGGTGCGAACTTCACGAGTCATTATGTCGCTTACTGCTACGCCTGCGAGTGCTTCGCTCACTACCGTTTGGTTTAGGCTCGATTCGGCTCCGTTCTTCAAGAACCACCCTATTAAAATGAGCCATACGCCGCTGATTAGGGAGCCGAAGAATATAACAGTCAAGCCTCCGAGCATGAACAGATACGAGAAAGCCACGCCGACGGTCGTGGCAGTCTTCGTGGCTCCCATGAAATCATTCTTCCAC
>CAZJAQ010000092.1:0-3109 GCA_964544285.1 uncultured Candidatus Bathyarchaeia archaeon | reverse complement strand
TTGAACCTACTATGCCACGTAGGAGGTTTTCTTCTTGGGCATAGGCTCTCTTGCCTCGCCGCACTTCATGCAGCTTTGCTGACAAAGCTCGAGATACTTCTCTTCGTCTTTTGACACAGCTTCAGCCGCTTGCTGGCATAGCTCGCTTTGTTCAATGCAGCCCGCCTCTTTGCATAGTTTTGAGATGGAACTGCAGCATTGTTGAACATCTTCGGGGGTAAACGCAACACGATTTGTCCGTACGAGCAGGCAAAGTTCTCTTGCCAAGACGCAAGTTCGAACGTAGTTGAACCTGCTTAAGGTCTTCTCTCTCAGCATCTGTCTACTTAATTCCAAGCGTCTCTACTCCACTTGTGCTTAATTCTAAAACGGGGTCATTTAACCTTTTAGAAAGTTCAATATCTACCGCAGATTCATCTTCACTTTGCTGGCAAAACTGCTTAAACTGCTTATTAACTTGGACAGTGGAGTTTACAGTTCCCTCAACTTAGTCTGCCCAGAACCTCCTCTTCAGCGCGTTTCGCTCCGCTTCGATGACTAGGTTGAAGAATTGGTCGGTGGGGGATTTCTCCTTTTTCAGAATATCCGTTACATCGTCAGGCTTTACCCTTCGGGCTGAAAGGGCTATCGCTGCAGTCTTCCCGTGTTTTGAAATCAGCTGTGCGGTTTTAAGGGCCTGTTCTTGTATTTTTTGTTCGGCTTTTGTGAGTTTTTCTCCTCTCTTTTCTGCAAGAGGTCTTGCGTGATTTTCTTCTGTTCGAAGGAGCCCCAAGGCGTGGGAACCGCATTGCGGGCAGGTGGGAGTGTCGGGTAAGTCTTTGATGCGTACCATTTCAAGGTAGTCCCAGCAGTTTGTGCATACGAAGGTTCGAACTTCGTTTAGCAGTCTTGCCCTTGCTGACTCGACGAGAATGAAGCGCATTCTTTCGGGTGGAATCAGGTCTGTCTTCATGCTCACGCGTTCGATGCCCACTCTTGCCACAGGAGTTGCCTCGCCCTGAGTTTCAACTTTAACAATCGCCACTTCGTTCCCTCGAAGTTCGCCCACCACTCGAAGAAGGCTCTCCAAGTCCAAGTCCTTAGTGAAAGCTTCCTTGAGCGCCTCCTCATAGACTGCGGTGCTCTCAAAACTCTTCAACAACTGCTTGAGGCTTACGCTGCCGAAGTCTGCCCACTTCTTCAAGGCTCCGAACCTTCTCGCCACGTGAATCATGCGTCGCTTGAAGAGCCCAGTCTTCGCTACGGCTCTCGTCAAGGCGTCGCGTATTATGGTGTCTGATGTTTGCTTGAGTTCGTTAAAGAGGGCTATTAGGCTGTCTGCGTTTGTCGTTCCCGTTGTTTGAATGAAAATGCGGTATGGGTCGTGTTGAGCCGCAACCGTGTAGCCCGTTCGTTCTGACAGATAGTGACCTAATAGCTGAGCCAAAGCGCGGTTGGTTAAAGAGCCGAAGTTTGCATGTATAATAACAAAGTCTTCCCAGTCTTCGATAGTCATACGCTTGTCTGTGGGAACGGGATAGTCCTTTTTCACTTGTTCAAACGTTTCCTGCAACGCCCGTGATATGGCGTCGTTGTCGGCGGGATACTTCTCGGCTAATTCGCTGATAATCTGGTCGATTGCTTTTCCCTTCTTCATCTGCTGCTCAACGAAACCTCTGATTCGACCCACTTCTTGTGACACTTCGAAAGGCACTGGAATTTCTTCACCTACCCAACTTGGAATAGCGCCAGTTGGGTCTTCGACGGATTTTACGTATATTTTGTCGCCATAAATGTGGAGAATCTTCCAAGGGCTTCCTCGAATAACGAACTTGACGCCCGGCTTTCCATACTCAGCCACGAAAGCTTCGTCTAAAACGCCAATCGCAGTGTCTGAAGCCTCGTCTATGACTATGTACTGCTTTTCCACGGGTATCATGGACAAGTTGTCAAAATAATACTCAAACAGCGCCTTGCTACTACGGGGTTTTAGGACTGTCTCGTCTTCGAAGGAGACCCAAGCTAGTCGCGGAAAACGGGTGTGCATGTAGGTTAGAATCTTCTGCACGTCCTCTGTTGTAAGGTCGGCGTAGGGGTAGGCTCTCTTGAAAAGCTCCACGATTTCGCCGAAGACGAGGCGTCTGTTCTTCATCAGGAGCCCAGCAATCTGGTGGGCAAGGGCGTCGAATGGTTTTCGAGGGATATCTACGGGTTCAAGCTCTTCATCGTAAGCCATGCGGCTAATAGCCATAGCTTCCAACGTGTCGTCGGAATCCATAGTGATTATTATTCCTTTGGCTATGCGCCCGACTCTGTGACCGCTTCTGCCGACGCGTTGAATCAGCCTCGTAACCTGTCTAGGGCTCATGTATTGGACGACAAGGTCTATCCTGCCCACGTCGATGCCTAACTCCAGCGAGCTTGTGCACACGAGCCCCTTCAACTCTCCACTCTTCAGCCCTCTTTCTGCGACTATTCGCGAAGGCTTTGCCAACGAACCGTGATGAATGGAAACTGGAAAATCTACATCCCATATCTTGAACCGACTTGCAAGCACTTCAGAGATTGTTCGAGTGTTCGTGAAGAGCAGTGTTGACTGATGCTTCTCGATATAATCACGTATTATCCGAAGCCTAGCCGCCACCTCTGGATGAGTGTAGAGAGATGAGGCAAGCTCATAATCTTGAGGAACGGGCTGAGGAAACAGTATCTCCAACTGCATTTCCCTTGCAACAGGCACTTTCACTATTTCCACTGGTCTTCCATTGCCCACGAGAAATTGAGCCACCTTCTCGGGACTACCTATCGTCGCGGAAAGGCCTACCATCTGAAAATCGGAGTTAGTGATTGTTCGCAATCTCTCCAGAGCGAGGGAAAGTTGGCTGCCACGTTTGCTGTCTGCCATTTCGTGAACTTCGTCGATGACCACCCATCTCACATGCCGCAGATGCTGTCGCAGCACCCACCCAACTAGTATAGCCTGCAGAGTCTCGGGTGTTGTTATCAAGACGTCGGGAGGACTCCGTGACTGCCTAGTTCTCTCCTTAGTGTCCGTATCCCCGTGCCGCACCGCCAGTTTAATGTCTAGGTTGTTGCACCACCACTGCAAACGCTCCAACATGTCACGGTT
>CAZJAQ010000091.1:0-3196 GCA_964544285.1 uncultured Candidatus Bathyarchaeia archaeon | reverse complement strand
CGCTGATCCGCTGGTGTTGGTTATGTTCAAGGGTTCATCGTACGTCAAAGTTGCGTTAGGGTATGCCTTGATCGCCAATGTAACGTAGGTGGAGTTCGTGCCCATCGAAGAACCTGCTGGCCAGTCGTCGCCTTCTTCGAATATCACACTGGCTTGGCTGATCGTTACGGTGGGCTGCATCACAACACTGAAGTACGTCGCCGCACTGACCGAGACAACGATGATTGACATCAACGTCAGAATCAGCATCTTGACGGATTTGTTAAACACTCGACTCATTCTTTTTCACCTCCTCTTCCAATATTTCTTGACGAACCTGGGACTCAGAAGCATGGAAACAGAAATTCCGAGAACCAAAGCACTGAAAAGCATAGCCATCTGAATCAGATAAAACTCGGCAATTTGGCTCGCATAGTTGGAAACAAAAAAGAACGAGACAAGCAGCGTTGGAAACACCACCGTGCCCGAGAAGACTTTCGCGAGAGCCCACTGTTTCTTCATGACCGCAAGATACACGTTGAGGGCGATGACATTAGCTAAGGCAACGGCTAGGTAGAGGAAGCAATACCAGAATCGCATGTAATCTCCGAACAGAGTGAGAAATTCTCTGCTGATGAGAATGTGCACGTAGCCACCTATCGCTGCAGCTTGAAAGACGTAGGGCAATGTCTTCGGAAAGTGGTCGTCTAGAAGGCATGTTAGTAAGCTCATGGCTACAAAGACGTCGACTCCGAGAAAAGCAAAGAACTCTGGGAGCAAGGAGAGACTCATCTGGCTGCCTCAAGTACCGGTATCCAATTCGAATTCTGAACCGTAATACTTAAGAGGTATGAATCAAAAATACGAATTCCAACCAGTCTGCATTTCATTCAAAATTCCTCTTTCAAAAGTTGAACATCAAAAAGGTTTCAAGAACATCATCACGTTTAAGCTCTTCACAGAACGTTAGTTATTTATCTCAATACAGTCCTATAGCCTCTGGAAAAGAGGTTATCTAGATTGAGTTTCGAGATGTGGGCTGAAAAATACCGCCCAAAGACGCTAAGCCAGATTGTGAACCAGAAGGAGATAGTGGAGCGTCTCGCAAGCTTCGTCAAGTCCCGCAACGTGCCCCACTGCATCTTCGCCGGACCCCCCGGAACTGGAAAAACAACAGCAGCTCTATGCCTATCACGTGACTTGTATGGTGAAGTCTACAGGGAGCATTTGATGGAGCTGAACGCAAGCGACGAACGAGGCATAAACGTCGTCCGTGAAACTGTGAAGACTTTTGCCCGCGTGCGGACGCTCGGAGAAATTCCCTTCAAGATTCTCATCTTAGACGAAGCGGACAACATGACGAGCGACGCCCAGCAGGCGTTGCGGCGAACTATGGAAAGGTACACTGAAACTTGCAGGTTCATCCTAATCGCCAATTACAGCGGAAAAATCATCGAGCCAATCCAGAGTCGCTGCGCTCCTTTTCGGTTCACCTATCTTCCGCGGGAGGAGCAGAACAAATACCTCAAGCACATTGCCCAAAACGAAAAAGTAGACCTGCTGAAGGACGGGCTAGACGCAATCTACGATGTCTGCGGGGGAGATTTGCGTAAAGCCACCAACTCGTTGCAGGCAGCCGCCTCTCTCGATAAACCCGTCAACTCTGAAACAGTCTACTCCGTGGTCGGGCGGGCAAACCCAGCAGACGTCCAAGCCATGATAAAAACTGCAATAACTGGCGATTTCATTGAGGCTAGAAAGAAGCTTCGCGAAATGATTATGAAGTACGGCGTGGCTGGAACCGACGTCATAAAGCAGATTCACATAGAGCTTTTCCGCCTCGACATACCCGAAAACTGGAAGGTCAAACTCGCGGGTATAGTTGGGGAAGTGGATTTCCGCCTCGTTGAGGGGGCAGATGAAGAGGTGCAGCTGAGCGCGTTGTTGGCGAGGCTGACTGAAGCAGGCTACGAACTGAAGGGTGGCTAACCCAAAGTGCATACTGCGTGGACAGTGAAGCACAAACCCAAATCCCTAGCAGAAGTCGTGGGAAACCGAGAGGCTATTGGCAGTTTCGAAAAATGGTTAAGGTCTTGGGAGAAAAAAGTCCCCGAACAAAGGGCAGCCTTCCTCCACGGTCCGCCAGGTATCGGCAAAACTGTGGCTGTTGAAGCAGCAGTCAACGACCTCGACATGGAACTCATCGAAAAGAACGCAAGCGACTACCGCACCGAGGAACAAATCCGCCAAGTCGCCGGCCTAGCCTCCCAGTACAGTGGGTTCTTCGGGAAAAAGCGCATAATCCTCTTAGACGAGATGGATGGAGTGTACGGCACAGTGGACAGAGGAGCCATCCCCGCCATAACTCAAATAATAAGAGACACTCACTGTCCAATCGTTTTGACGGCTAACGATTTTTGGGACAAAAAATTCGTGGCCTTCCGAGACAAGAAAAAATACCTCATAATCGAGTTTAAGAAGCCGCCTGCAAGCGAAGTGTTAAGGCATTTGAAGAAAATCTGCGCGAAGGAAAGCATCACCGCTGAGGACGAAGCCTTGAAGTTTATTGCCCAACGCAGCGAAGGCGACGTACGTTCAGCCGTAAACGATTTGCAGGCGTTGGGGCAGGGGAAGACGAGGCTTTCTTACGAGGATGTCTCTTGGCTCGCCTACCGAGACCGCAAGGACGTGATTTTCAACGTTCTGCGTTTAGTCCTTTATGGAAAAACATGCGACACCGCAAAGCAAGCCATAGACATGGCTGACGTTGATTTGGACATGCTTTTTGAGTGGGTTTACGAAAACGTGCCTTACCACTTCAACGTTCCCAGCGAGTTGGCAGAAGCCATGGAAGCGTTGGCGAAAGCTGACCTGTACAGGGGACGGATAAGGCGAACTCAGGATTGGAAGCTAACGCGCTACGTGATTGACTTCTTGACTGCAGGCGTTGCTATGGCAAGGGACAGGTCGAAGCCGTCTGGGTGGGTGCCCTTTCGGTTCCCACAGAGAATACAGATGCTGTCAACCAGCCGGGTTGAAAGAGGAATTAAGGCTGAGATCGGGAAGAAGATAAAGCGACGGATGCACATCTCGGCTATGGTTGCCCAAAAGGACGTCCTGCCTTATCTGAAGATTATCTTTGAAAATAACCCTAGAATGGCTGCGGGTTTGGTTGATTGGTTTGATCTCAACGAAGAAGACGTTAACTACATTGCTG
>CAZJAQ010000090.1:0-3290 GCA_964544285.1 uncultured Candidatus Bathyarchaeia archaeon | reverse complement strand
TGGGCCGATTTCGATTTTTCGGGGTATTTGGAGAAAGGTGATTTGAATGCGGTGAGATGGGTTGAGGGAGATGTGCATCGTTGTTTGCGTGTTTGACTGAAACGGTTCTTCGGCGAGGTGTTGGATGTTGAGGAAGTTGGCGAGGGCGTCGGCGAGTTTTTGGGCTTCGAGAGGGATTCTTGGCTCTGTTTGAATAGTTAGGTGTTTGACCGCTCTAGTTGGCGCGTGTTTGAATTCCCTTCGAAGTTTCATGCTTTTCACGTAGATGAGGGGGCGGTATTCTTCCAAGTCCGTCTCGCCCATCGTGAAGAGCTGGATTTTACCCAGTCCGCCTTTCCAGCGGTCGGCGATTATGATTTTTTGGGCTTGGTGTTCCAGGGCTTTTTCTGCTAGGGTGGTTAGACTGGATTTGCCGCGGTTGAATCTTAGAGTGTTTGGTATCATGTTTGCAAGGTCTTTGCAGAAGGTTCTTATCTGTTGTGTTGGGTTGCGTGAAGTGGTCATTAGGATTTTTGGGGGTGTTGGGGTTTTCAAGGCTTGTTTCTTGGCTCCTCTGTAAGGGGATTATTTGGGTGGTGGTTTGAAAGTCTTGTGGGTGTATGTTCTCTGCGCCTAGTCTAGACCGTCCTAATAGGCTCCAATATGTTTGGAGTGAGGAAGCAGTAGGCTGAGGCTGTCGGTTATGTATGAATTGTGTGAAATGAGTAGCAAAATATTTTAGGTTATACTTTCCTAAACATAGGAGTTGAGGTAAAGTAAGTTGCCAGTAGCCTTTGTGCTCATAAATACTGAAATCGGTTCAGAAGCAGAAGTCTTGAAAACCCTGAAGGGCGTTGAAGGAGTGATGGAAGCTTACGCAGTCTACGGAGTCTACGATGTAGTCGCAAAAATCGGCGCCGACACCATGGACAAGCTCAAAGAGATAGTCACTTGGCACGTGAGACGGCTCGACAAGGTTCGCTCCACGCTGACAATGATTGTCGTAGAAGAGCCAAGCACTTAACACGCAACATTCCTCCCTTTTTCACTTTTCAGCACAGCCCTTTTATCGAAGAGCATGAACAATCAACACGCTGAACGTTAATGGTTACCCTGCACATTGGCTTCGACGACACAGACTCGCCCAGAGGCGGATGCACCACCTACATAGCCGCCTTGCTGGTGGAGAAGCTTGAAGAGCTGGGCGCCGGATTCATCGACTACCCCAACCTCATCCGCCTAAACCCCAACGTGCCATGGAAGACCCGAGGCAACGGCGCCCTCTGCCTACGAATCAGGTGCAACAGCAGTTCGGTGGACCAAGTTTTTGAAACAGTAGCCGACACCGTGGAAGAAAACTCTGATCTAGGATTCGAGGACACAGACCCAGGCGTAGTCTTCTTCTACGGCGCCAAAATTCCCCAAGAAATCAAAGCCTTCGCCAAAAAAACCATTCAAGGTATCGTTGGAATGAAAGAAGCATTAAGACTCGTAAAAAAATTTGAGGCGGAAGCGTTGGGCTTTGGAACTGGGTATGGTGTGGTTGGCGGATTAGCAGCGATAGGTGAAACCCTCGATGCCGACCATACCTACGAAGTAATTGCCTACAGGACGCCCGAAAACCGAGGCACCCCACGGCGAGTAGACCCCCATTCTGTCAGAGAAATGGACAAAAAAACTAAGCCTGACACTTTCAACAACGTCGACCCCGAAACACAGCGAATCCTCATCACCCCCAGGGGGCCTGACCCCATTCTTTACGGCGTCAGAGGAGAAACCCCAGAAGCAGTAATTCGAGCCCACGGAATGATTCGCGCTTTAGAGCCTGTAGAGAGATGGGTAACGTTCCGAACTAACCACGGAACAGACGCCCACCTGAAAAAAGCCGAGACGATAAGCGGAATTCGACCTTACCACCCAGTAATCGCAGCGGGAACCGTGACTTCCGCTCCCAAACTGGTTCCCAGAAGGCACAGAGTATTCTCCATAAAAGACGAGACGGGCACTGTGGACTGCGCTGCCTACGAACCAACGGGCACTTTGAGAAAAGTTGCCCGACAGTTGATTCCGGGAGACTTTGTTGAAGTTTACGGCGGAGTCAGACCGAGCTCTTCAGAGCATCCGTTAACGGTTAACCTTGAAAAGCTGCGAATCATCAAACTCGCACCCAAACTAGTCGCGCATAACCCGAAGTGTCCGAAATGCGGTAAGAGAATGGGTTCTATGGGTGCTGGTCAAGGTTTTAGATGTCCCAAATGTGGCTTTCGCTCCTCAAGCTCAAAAAAGACGATGATTGAAGAGAGACGAGAAATCGCTGAGGGACTGTTCATTACCTCTCCGAGGTCGCAGAGACATCTGACTAAGCCTCTGAGCCGTTATGGCAAAGAGAAGAAGGGCAGACTTGGAGAAATGATAGCGCAGTGGCATTCTCCGTAGCTTATTCTTCTTTCGCCTTGAACATTTCGAGAAGCAGGTTGTAAAGTTCCTCTCCGCCCTCGACCTTCGTGAAGAGCTCTTTCTCCGCCCTCAAGATGCGGCTAGCTGTGTTGTAGGTTTTCCTCCACTCCAACTCCTTCCACATCAGCTTAAAATGCTTATGTTCTATCCATGCTCTGAAGATGAGAACAACAAACATGCCCACCGTGACTGCGAGGTTCAACAAGTATAATTCTAACAAATCCACCACAACCGCACCCTCCAACAAACCATAAACAAGCAACAATGATTTAATTCTATTCCTTTGCAGGCATGGAATCCTATGAGGCATCTGTGCAAGTTGCGTTAGCTTGAACATAGATTCCCCTCAAATCGTAGGCTTGAGCAGACACGTTTATGGTTTCAAGGGGAAGATAATCCTCTCTGAAGGATACAAGATAAGTCCCATTACCATAGTCGGTGAAACTGTAACCTTCTGCGGCGTCTGCACGGAACCAAACCCCAAACCTCTCATAAAACACTGTCACGTTTCCAGTCAACGCAGGCTCTCCTTCGTTCAAGACGGTGCATGTGACGTTTACTTCCGTCGTCAGCAAGTCCACTCTTCTGTATACTCCTTCCACCAAAAGCGACGTGGTCACGTTTACGACGTAGGGCAGTTGAACTTTAACTTGCCCGTCTAGCAGCGAGAAGTTGAAGTCGACGTAAACGCTGGAGATGCCGAAACCCTCAGTGCCCCATGACAAGCGAGTTCCGTTATTGTAAGGCGCCGTATCCCTAAGCGAGAACCCGAGAATAGGCTTCCCAAACTGATACAAATCCCCAACGAAAGATGCCCACCTTTCCAAGTTAGCAGAAAGAACTGAGCCACCGCC
>CAZJAQ010000089.1:0-3309 GCA_964544285.1 uncultured Candidatus Bathyarchaeia archaeon | reverse complement strand
CCTGTAAAGCGGCTGTAAGTGTCCATTATCCACGCCATGGTTTGGGCGTCGGTGTACACGTCGGGCGCAGGCACGTCCCTATGTGGCCCTATAAAGTCGAGGAGCATGTTCGTGTACCGCCTCGTTATGCGTTCAAGCTCAGCCTTGGACATCTCCTTCGGGTTGCAGCAGACGCCGCCCTTCGCTCCCCCGTAGGGAATGTCAACTACCGCACACTTCCAAGTCATCCACATGGCAAGCGCCGTGACCTCGGCGAGGTCAACCTTTGGGTGGTAGCGGATTCCCCCCTTGAAGGGACCTCGAGCATCCACGTGTTGAACTCGACAGCCCCAGAAAACGCAAATGTCACCGTTGTCCATTTTTATTGGAATCGAGACTGTGAGGGTTCTTTTGGGACGCTGGAGAAAAGCGTGAACCCCAGGGTCTAAATCCAACATCTCAGCTGCGATTTCTAACTGCTCCAACGCAACGTCCAACGGTCCTATCTCTTCAACCATAGAAGATTCTCCAGACTCTCTATCTCTTGTCAAAGAACACACTTAAAATTTAGGTTGCGTACGAGAGAAAAAGGGAGAGGGAGAGTTAGCCGAGAATTCTTTCGACATCATCTTGTTCTGCGTCTTCCGCGAGCGGTATCCCAGTGACTTTTGCTGCCCTTTCAGACAGCGCCATCAAGTCGTTTCTGTCTAATAGGTTGAGTTTCCACTTTCTCGCGCCAGCCAGCAACTGCATGAGTCCCACGCCAACACGGTCGGTAAGGTAAGTGTAGAGTCCCACCGCCTCCCATGGAATCTCCTTGAACTTTTCACCGTGTTTCTCTTTCAACTCAGGCGCAGCAATGTGGAACTTGTCAGGCGTATCGCCGTATCTGTTTGCGAAAGCGGCGGGTAGCTTGCCTTCTTCTGATAGTTGCTTGAAGTAATTCGCTTTCATTACGGCAGTTAAGGGTGAACGCCCCATCAACACCGCTTTAACGAGTGGTTCCTTGCCGAAGTTGCTCATAGCGATGGCTTTGAAGATTTGCGTTTCGCTGATGAACCCTCCTGCCATAACGAGGTCGGGTACGTGTCTACCCTTCTTCTCCAAGATTCGGGCACACTTGAGCACTAAAGCTTCCAAGTACACAGTTGGAACGCTCATTTCGTCCATCATCGGAACCGGACTCATGCCAGTTCCGCCGCCTGCACCGTCAAAGGTTACTGCTTCAATCTTGGCTTCTGAAGCCAGTTTCATGGTGAAAGCAACTGCAGAGGGTCTGTACGCGCCTGTTTTGAGAATCACGTGCTTGGCGCCTTGTTTCCTCAGCCAGTCGATGTCTTCGAGAAAGTCTTTCTGCTTGGGTATGCCTACTCGGCTGTGTCTTTCGAAGGATTGGAAAACTCTGTCTTTGAAAGCTTGCTGCACAGTGGGGTCTTCTGGGTCTGGGATGACTATGTAGCCTCTTTTCTTCAGCAGGATAGCTTTGTCAAGGTTCCGTATTCGCACTTCGCCGCCAATGGCTTTGGCGCCTTGTCCCCACTTTCGCTCAATAACGTTCACTTCTAATTTTGAGAGGGCATAGACGTCTACGCCGAGTCTCTGGTCTTCCACGTTCGTTTGAACGACAACCTCGCCGTATTTTCCATCATAGAACTTTCTGAAAGCCTCGACACGTCTCTTCAACTCCTTCGACTCTACAACTTTACCGCCCTGTATCTTCGACTCTTGATCCATTCCACACACGTTTTCTCCGATTGTTATCACTGCGCCCGATAGTGCTGCACCGATTGCCAAGCTTTCCCAGTTGAGGCGGGCAACTTCTGTGGAGCCAAAAGCTCCTGTCAAGATTGGGGCTTTCAGGGGAATTCCTGCAACTTTGGTTTCCACGTTTGCGTTGTGGAAAAGCGCCACGTCAGAGCTTGCTTCGATGCCGTGAACTTCGAAGAGAGAGGCTTGTATGTTCAAGTGAGACCAGTCCAAGCCAAAGTCTTTCAGTGCGCCTGCTGTGCTGTAGCCGAATTGTACGGGTTCTGGGTAGAGGGCTTCTCGTCCTCTGAAGGCTGAAAGGCTAATTTCGCAGAGAAAAGGGCAGTCGCGAATGCAGATTGGGCACATGCCGCTTGTGGGGCTGGTGTCTCTGACTCGTGTTTGTGTTCCAGTGGTTGATTTTCCGTTGAGATAAGCGCTGTTTCTATCTACACGTTCTGGCATTTTTTTCCCTCATCTTTACGTTTGCAAACCTTAGAATATGAGCGATAGCGACTGCAGGATTTAAAGATTCCTAAAAACCACGAAAAGGTGAACAAACATGAACATAAATTCCATCAGCATCCCTAAGCGTCACTTGAAGCTAATGTTCAAGCCTTTTGTCAAGTATTCTCGTCGTTTATAAGTTGAAGGGGAATACCTGCTGCCACCCTTTCTGACTGTGAGAAATGTTCTATCTTCTTCCTTCGAAAGGTCGATAACGACTTGAGTCATGTGTTCGATAGTCGCGATGAACTCTAGCGGATGGGCGCTCTTCACCATTGACCAATAAGCTAGGGTCTCGTAGGCGTAAAGTGCGGGGCAAACGTGGCCGAAGAAATTCTTTACAGCTTCTCGTCCCCAAATGTGTTCCATCATTGAAAGGCTGTAGAAAACCAGTCGAGTGCCTGACGTGACGAATTCTCTTTCGATTCTTCCAAAAAAATGGTGAAAGCGTTCTGGGTCTTTCGAGCTTGGGACTTTTCTTATCCATGGTGGGGCTTTGTCGTAGAAGTCGCTGAATATTAGTTCGCCCTGTCCTCCCGCCTCTGAGAAGCAGTCTAGAACGAGGAGTTTCTTCTCCCATCCTCTTGGAAGCTGTTTTATGAGGGGCTGAAAGTGAAAAATTAGGGCTTGCGGAGGGTAGATAAAATCAAAGTAGATGACAGAATTGCCCTCTTCGATTCCCTGTTTCATAAAAGCTGCCGCAAACTCGCGAGGAAACGTTCCAGATTCAACCTCCCAAACCACGTTCTCGCCTAAGAAAAGCCCCCCTTCGAGAATTTCGTCGAGCTCCTTTATCCCTGTCGAGTAGCGTTTTGTTTCTCCTTTAGCCATGAGCGTCCCTACTCTTCTGTTCGGGACAATTGTTAAAAACGTTTAGGTTAGACTGGAATGTGTACATGGATGTACATTATGGACATAACGTTTCTATACTTGAACATTGCTCAAGATTATCCTCAGGAAGTGAAGAAACATGTTGAGTCTCGTGGAATTGTCTGCAAAAGAGCTAGGCATGATAAAACTGATGGCTGACTTCTTCGCTGAAAAGCCAGAACTCACCGCCCAACTCGAAAGCTACAC
>CAZJAQ010000088.1:0-3395 GCA_964544285.1 uncultured Candidatus Bathyarchaeia archaeon | reverse complement strand
TGGAAAGTAACAACTGATGCAACCTCGTACGCACACTACACATACATCGACGTAACGATCGAATACGGCTCCGCTGCAATGCAAACCTACCAAATACTAATCACAGTGACAGGACTCGACGAAACAGGAGTACCATTCGACTACGGATACGCCTGGGTAACAGTCGGAGGCGCAAGATACTGCACATACGCCAACGGCACAACCCACATATTGCTCTACATACCGAAGTGGGCAAGAGCTGGAAAGGCTACAATACACGTCAGCGCACTGTGGCCAGGACTACCACAAAACGGTGGAGTCGCGCAATTCCCACTAGTCACTGTTGACGTCTCAATAAGAGCAGAGTAATAACGAGAAAACCCCAAATTTCCCCTCTCTTTTTTTGTTTTAGAAAAACCTTAATTGAAACAACCCGTTAGACCATAGTGTGACAAATCCATGAAGAACAAACTCATCATTCAGGTTCTGATTCTTCTCGGAGTCCTCCTAATCAGCACAAATCCCCAATTTTTACTCCCCACGTCGGCAAGCAGCCTCAGCAACATAACAGTTAACCCCGGAGAATCCATACAAGAAGCCATAAACAACGCCACCGAAGGCGAAACAATCTTCATCACAAAAGGAACATACGAGACAAACACTTCCATCGTCGTCAACAAAACAGTAACCCTCCTAGGAGAAGACATGGCAGAAACAATAATAAGCGGAGGCCTAGAAGCCACACTCATTCTCAGTATACTAGCCGACGGAGCTAAAATTCAAAACCTAACCATAAGAAACTCGGAATCAGGTTTCGGATTGGGAATACACATAAAAAACGTCACAAACGTAAAAATCCAAGACAGCCACATCACAAACTGCCCTACAGGGATAGTCCTCACAAACGCCAACCACAGCGAGATCGCCAGAAGTTCCATCACAAACAGCAAAAACTACGGAATGCACTTTCTACCAAACAGCTCTTACAATACCGTCTTCTGGAACACCATACAGAACAACTCCCAAGCCGTAGCGATAGAGCTGGGCTGCAGAGAAAACATGTTCTATCAGAATAACTTCGTCCAATACACCACTCCAGCTTCCGGACTAGGAGTCGCAGCGAACTTCTGGAATCTGTCTTACCCGGCAGGCGGCAATTATTGGGATGAATACGCAAACAACGACGTAAAAAGCGGCACCTTGCAGACCGAAACTGGGAGCGACGGTATAGGAGACGCACCCTATCAACTGCCTTCTCCTGGAGAACCGAAAGATCACTACCCAATAAGGGGTTTCATAAATTGGTTCCACGCATACTGGCGGGATAACATAGACTACTACATACTAGTCTCAAGCAACGTGAGCAAGGCTTCAAGCCTCAATTTCCAATGCTCCTCAACCGACCCATTCACAAACTTCACCTTAGCAGGAAACCCCAACAGAGGTTTCTGCAGAGCCACCATCCCAAAATCACTATTATCAGCAGAAAACGACTTGTGGGTTGTCACAATAAACTCCGTAACGACAGAGCACACTACAGCGTCGGATGTCAATCACACATACATACTTATCACACACCAAAATACTCTTACCGCGATAGTTAAAATCCAAGGAACTGACTGCGTGCCCGAATTCTCTTCTTCCAACATCATGCTAATCGCATTAGCCGCGTTAATCGCAGTCACCGCGCTCAAGACTACCAAAAAGAGAACGATGCGACGTAGAGGTAAGTTCCAGAAGACTTAAAGTTGTGAATCCCCGCTAGAAATATAGGTAGTAGTGGGATGAAAAAGAAACCAACCATATTCGTTGTCCTAGTCCTCTTGGCTTTTTTTCCAAACATCCCCATAGTAAAATCTCAATTCGACCTCGACGTAACAGTAGAAGCACAGAAAACCGCTTACGTGGAATTGGCTAACATTAAGGGCAACGTATCATTTCAAGGAGAACTCGTTGAAAACGGCTTGATAGGCATCCAAGTTAACAGAGAAGCAACACCGATAGTGATGAGAACTCTACAACTAAACACAAACCCATCGGGAACTTACAGCCTCGAAGTAACCTCTCTTCTCCCCGTTGACGAAAAAGGCAACTACAAGCCAAGCACAGAGAGAGGGAAGTACATCTGGATCAAAATGACCATAAAGAACAAGAGCTTCGCCCCACGAGACGTCTATTTAGCGATAACCATACTGGACAGCCAATTAACCCCCCTTACCGTTGAAATGGCAATCATCGCAATGCCGGGAAACTCAAACGCTACATTCATGCCAAGAGCCTACATCCAAAAATGGGCTAACGTTGGAAAAGCATTCATATGCGCCAACGCTTATTACTCGTGGCCAAAAGATGGAGGACGCCCATATTGCCCCGAGACAGTGTCGAATTTCAACATAGAACAATCATCAAGTGGCTCATTACCAGGCGCTCCCGTTCAGAACGGAACGTATGGGATGAGTTTCCGACTTCGACCAGACATGATGTGGGGAACATGCCAAGTAAACGTCACAGCTTGGTCTCCTTCGGCAGGAGGCTACACCGGCACGTCCTCGACAAACTTTGAATATTGGCTTCCAGGAGACTTTGACCACGATAACGACGTAGACTTGTTCGACGCTGTTCGTTTGTTAGTGGCGTATGGTTCCAAGGAAGGTGACGCGGCATATAACCCGATTTGCGACATTGTTGCTCCCTATGGGGTAATAAACTTGTTTGATGCTGTTCTCATGTTGAAATATTATGGAGTGAAAACTCCCCGAGAATAGTAAGCGTCTAATGTAAACTGGATTTTCTATTTACGTATTCGGGAAGCACTCTGAATTAATGCGAGGGCGTAGAGATAAATTCCAGAAGGCTTAAAAGTTGTGAATATGCTAAAGCTATTGGTGTAAAGGCATGAAAGCGAAGGCACTACTACCCATACTCTTAGTTTTTCTGGCGCTTTTGGCGAGCGCCTATACGGTTAAATCCCAATTCTCTCTCGACGTAACTGTAAAAACAGATAAGGACTCGTACCTGAAAAGAGAGCTAGTCGAGGTTACAGGCAACGTAACTTATGGAGGAAGTTTGGTTCAGAACGGCTTAGTAGGCGTCCAAGTTCAAAGCCCGGTTAAGACAATAGTAATCCGAACCCTACTCTTAAACTCTAAACAATCATTGCCTTACACTATCGAAATAACCTCTCTTCTTTCTGTCAATGAAGATGGCGATTACAGGTCAAGTATAGAGAGGGGAAAGTACCTTTGGTTCAGCATGACCGTCAAGAACAAGGGCTTCTCCACCCAAACCGTCTGGATGTCCATATCAGTCCTAGATAGCAGGTTCATGCCTCTCGACATGGACATGGCAGGCCTCGAAATACCCCCAAACTCGACGGGGAGAATAATGCCGAGAATGTATATTCCAAACTGGGCTAC
>CAZJAQ010000087.1:0-3442 GCA_964544285.1 uncultured Candidatus Bathyarchaeia archaeon | reverse complement strand
ATGCCATACTCGTTGTTTGTTATATTGTTTCCAGAAACAATGTTACCGGACGAATAGCTGAGCAGAACGCCATAGTCATTGTTTGTTATGTTGTTACTTAAAATAGTATTGTATGATGAGTGCTCGAGATATACACCATGGATGTTGTTCGTTATTGTGTTGCCAGAAACGGTGTTATTGTCACAGAGTCCGTAAAGACTGATGCCAAGCAAATCATTGTATGATATCTCGTTTTCTAAAAGAGTATTATGCGACGAAGACATCACATAGACACCGGCCCCAAAGTGCCAACCGCCTCCATGGTTGTTTACTATTCTGTTCCGGGATAGAACGCTATAGGAGGTTGAATTTAGGTAGACGCCATAGCGGAAGCCTTGAATATTGGTATTTCTTATTGTTACGTTTCTCATGCTAGACAGAAGAAACCCGTTTCCGGATCCATATCCATAGCCCTCGAGCGTGTATCCAGCTCCGTCGATTATTATGTCGCTTCTCTCCACCACAATCGAATCGTAAATGCTACCCGTAAACGTGTAAGTAACGTTGTCTGAACTAATGATCTTGTCTGTGCCCTCAACACTCCCGTCAGCCCGTATGAATATTGTTCCGCTCCCCCCGACTAGGCCAACATTCACAGCCGCGCCGAACACTGCCACCAAAACTGTAGAAACCATCCAGGCACCAAAAACCAAACCAGCTCTCCTTCTACCCATCAATCTCCCTCTGACAAACAGTGTTTCTAGTCACAGAGGCAGCATTTAATCCTTACGTTCACGTATCCGACGTGACGTACAGGGTAGACAGCCAGCTTCTTACCAGGCGAGCTGCTCACCAAGCGAGCCCGACCACGAAAAGAATCGCGTGCACTTTCTGAGCGAGTAGGTCCCTGATCGAAGAGCATGTTCCCTCGACTGCTGGTTAGTCAGAGAAAAAACAAGGCTGATGTCGAAACGTCAGAATGTGTAGGTGGGGGAAGCGAGTGAGAGTTTTCGGCTTTCAGTGTGGGTTTTGTTTAGTGTGCTAGAACATTTTTGAGAAGTCGTCGTAGACTTTTTTTCTGTGGTCGATGAACAATATTACTACCCGATTTTTGTGTCGGTTGATTTCGTAGATGGCGCGGTAGTCGCCTATTCTGAGGCTCCAGAAGTCGGAGTATTTTAGGGGTTTTCCAGCCTTCTCTGGGTTACTGCCCAGTTCCGTGAGTTTTTCTATTATTCTTGTTTTTGTCGGTTCTTGGGTTTTCTTGAGTGCTTTGGCGGCTTTAGGGTGGAGGAGTACGGTGAAGGTCACTTTAATTCCTCGAGGGAGATGAGGGTTTCAGGGTGTTTCTTGGCTTCTTCGCTGCGTTTCACGAGCATCTTGAAGAATTGGCGGGTTTTTTCTCGTTCTTCGTAGATGCTTAGTATGGTTTTTATGGCGTCGCTTCGGCTCTTGAACCTTCCCTCAGCTACCCACTTGTCTATTTCCTCGAGCATTTTGTCGGGGAGTCTCAGCTGAACTTGAGTCAAAGGGTCACCGTAAACAATACTGTTTACGAGGCACTTAAAGTTTTCCTATGAAGGGCTCGGGTCTACCATGCTTGTCGAAGAAGAAACGATTTATGGCGACTTATTCTCTTATGTTGTTGGAGTGGGGAGACTTTTGAGAGCTGAGTTGAGGGAGCTTCGATTCTTCGCCATTGGGCAATTCTGGGGTAACATCTCAGGGAATCGGAAATTCGCTGTTTGCTGAACTTCTCGCTATTTGCCCAACTTAGAACAACTTCCAAAAATCCCTAGAAAAAAAAGTTCGCGGGAGATCTCAATCTAAGCTGGGTTAAATATCTCCCGCCACCTAGAATTCTCCCATAAATCATAAAAACCACTCTCACCCAAAACACCTACTCAAAATCTGCTTCAACACTTAAACATGACGTTCCCCAGAACATATGGAAATTCCACACCAGAAAACACCCATAAACCGCCCACAAATCAACCACAAAGCACCCAAACCCAACCCCAAACAAAACCCAAAACAACAAACAAACCAAGAACACAACCCAAAAAACAAACACCCAACAAACCCAACAGACCCAAAAAACTCCGCAACAACACACTAAACAACCAAAAACCACAGCCGCAAACATTTATAGTCCAGCAATAACATCTCGAATTGGGACAAACCATGGTTGACGATACGTTCTTGGGTTTTGCAGGTCATGCCCACACAATGAATGAGCTGGAAACTGACCAACAAAAAGAGTTGGAGCTGAGGAAAAGAAACAATCCAGAAGAGGCGGAGAGACTAACCGGAATGGTCCTTGACAAACTTGAGAAAGACATTCTGGACAATGGCTACAGTCTTGAGGATGTAAAACTGCTGATATTGTATCTAAGTTACAGAGGAGAACCCGCAGAGAAGGACACACAAATATGCGGGTCAATTCTAAGAGTTATAGAAAATAGGTTTAGGAAACACGCTGCAAACCAGCTCAGACTTATAGGTCATACAACAGGTGGAGAATTAGAAAACGAAGACCTTGTGCTAAGGGAGATTTCGGGAATAGGCTACAACGGCTTATCCCTCTTAGCTCTAGTTACAAACCTTCCGATAGGTGTGGGAAGAACTTGGGGTCTTCGAACAGCAGAGGAAGCAGGAGAACAAGGGAGAGAGATGGCTCGTGACGCATGGGTTGACTTTAACCAACAGACAACGAGCAAAGAGCATCTTCACATGAGAAAGACTCTACTCGTGCTGACCCAGGGATCGAAAGTTGACACTCCCGGTTACGAGCATTTCTTAGCGGAGGGAATTGCCCACTTCATGGGCAGCACCCGCGAAGCAAGAATAATGAACGTAATAGGCGGAAGTAGCGGTGATGGAGTGAGTGCCAAGCGTTGTCGTCAATTCTATGGAAGACTGAAAGAACATCCACAGTTTAAGGTACTTGATGGAGAAGCCGTGTGTGCCTTGATTCCCAACTTGTGCGAAACCTCTATGGGTCTCGATGTAAGTGCTATAACTAAAATTGGAAGACAACATACATTCCATTTCAACAGCGAAAAGGAGCCTCACTTCAAGTACGTCAAACGCATTGGCAACGAGGATCCCATCACCAAGTATATTAAAGTGGTTTATGAAAACGAAGTCAAACTGTCAAAGGAAAAAGGGCTTCCTATGCCTGATAAGGAAGCCATTCTGGAAGCAATGCGACTTTCTCGAGAACAGAAGAGGTTAGTGATATTCAATCCTGTTGTGGCTAGATACGCCTTCGCTTTCCCTTTTGGCAACTATACTTGTGTTGCTGGAATGCGAGTCGTAGGAGAAGACATAGAGCTTATGTTTCCAATCAGAAGTTATACTCCTGAGATGCCTGGCTACATCATGATGGGCGACCATGAGAAGGTGCAAAAAGGAGCTCGCCGCGTTTACGATATGCTGAGAGAAGATCAAGGCTTCTGCA
>CAZJAQ010000086.1:0-3534 GCA_964544285.1 uncultured Candidatus Bathyarchaeia archaeon | reverse complement strand
ATTCATATGCATTCAAACATAACTCTGAAGCCAATCCACATGCATAGCATATCAGGTCTGCTTGACCCCTATCAAATGGAGCATCCTAACTGCACCACTGACTGGCATGAGCTTTATCCAGACTACTGTGAACCATGGCATCTCACTAGCTGGGAAGACTTGGGTGAACCATATGGGCAGCTTAGTCCAAACGACCAGATTGATATGACTAATTTGGAAACTCAGGAGGTCAAGTGGTTCCACGTTGACAGAATGACGATAACACTTCTTCTGTCGGGTCCATATAGAGACTATAATCACACTGCCGCCCCACCGACGATGGCTATTGAATTGAAGTGGCCGGTGTACGATCCGAACATACTTATTGGAGGTGCAATGGGCACTTTGTGGCATGAAATCTGGCAGAGCTACAGCAATGTGTACCAGCTTACCAGCTGGGCTGACAATCCGTTTAACCCAGATGGAATATTGAATTGGTGCGATTCAATCGATCTCACTGATTTCTTTAGTGGTGTCACGACTTATTGGCACGTTGAGGACGTGGCAACCGATCTCATACTGAGATGGAAGATGATGAACCCGATTGGCACATGGTGGCACCAGCTGTATCCAAGAGATGGGTATTGCACTTGGTGGGAAATCACCAGTTGGTCGTCTTACCCAGATCCATATTGTGACAGGATTAGTTCGCTCGACACCATCGACATGGTTAGACTAGGCGATCCGACAAAATACTGGTATATCGTGGACAGAGTAACCATAACCATCAACGTCACAGACAAACTCCAAACGGAATGGAAGATGCTTGAACTGAAAACCCGGGCGTTTGAGGAAATGTACTACTGGATCAAACATCCGTTGTCTAGCCTGTGGCACGAGGTTTACCCCACATACAGTAATGTTTACAACCTCACATGGTGGAATCTGATGGATCCCTACTGGGATAACTGTAACGGAGTGTTGGATCCCTGTGATTGGGTGGAATTGAATAACACGCAGACTGGCATGACTGGGCTTTACCACATCGAGGACATGTGCTACGACATAATTGTCAACCCGAAGATTGCAGATCCTGTTGACACTGATTGGCATGAGATCTATCCCGAATACTGCAACTGGTATCAGGTAGTCGGATGGGTCGACACACTGCAAGACGGATTCCTTACGCCATGCGACTACGTCGACTTGGCGCTATACCCAACTGGACTAACACAATCCCACCACGTTGTAGACATCACACTCACCCTCAACATAACAGCCCATGGCGTCGATCCTTACCTCTTCGAACTGAATACGACTGTGTCGCAGATTCCTTACGAAGACCTCTACAGGGTTAAGATAGAACCAGTCTGCACTTATTGGGATATGGTTTGGCCATGGTTCCAAGGAGAGATAGGGCTGCATATCGAGGATTGGCAGGACAACTGCAACGGTGTGCTCGACTACTGTGACTGGATCTTGTTGAGTGGAGTATGGTGTCATGTTGAAGAATTATCCCTCGACATGGTTGTCGTTCAAGAAGAACCTCCACCACCGCCACCATGGTACAAGAAGCCAGCCTATCCTAACTATGCGCCTAGCGGAATGCCAGATTTCGACCAAAAACAGGATGCTTGGGGTCCAGGACCAGGCATTTGGACATGGTGCGGACCGGTAGCAGCTGGCAACTCCCTTTGGTGGTTTGACTCCAAGTATGACCCAAGCAATATAGTGACAGCCTACCCAGGAATACCGCACGACCACCATGTGCTAAATGTGGACCCATTCATCAGAGACCTAGCTTGGTGGATGGACACCGACGACCAGCGGGCACCCTTCGACGGACACACTGGAACATACTGGTATGACATGGCGTGGGGAATTGATCAATATTTACAGAAACGAGGTGAAAACGATACACTCGAAGTGCACACCATGGAATTCCCAGATTTCTACTGGATGGAGGAAGAAATCGAAAGATGCCAAGACGTAGTTCTTCTACTCGAATTCTGGATAGAAGTCGAGCCCGGCGTGTGGATACGGGCCGACCCCTACGACGTCCCAGGTGGAGACGGAGGCCACTATGTGACTTGCGCGGGAGTGAACTCCACAACCTCTCAGTTACTGTTTAGCGATCCCTTTTTCGACGCCGCCGAGGCAGGATTCATTGGTCATGTACCAGTGCCACATCCAGGTCACGCAGACCCGATGGTTCACAATGACACTAAATATGTATCGCACGACGCCTACTTTATCGCCCCATGGATGGAACCTCCCCCCTCGCCCTATCCAGGCCAGTTCATCTGGGAGGTTGTAGGATACCTACAGCAAAACATGCAGTATCCGCCAAATTTCCACACCTTCATAAGAGCCGCTGTCGTAACCTCGCCACTTGAATCAGACATCGCAGTAACCGACATGATAGTCTGTTACGGTCAAACAGTCATCCCACAAAACAGAACACGCGCCGTCAACGTCACCGTCACCAACGAAGGTCCGAACCCTGAAACCTTCACGCTCATCGTGTACTGGAACGACACAAATGTAATCAACACCACAATCGTCTCGCTTGGAATCGGCGAAACCAAAATAGTCACTTTAGACTGGTATCCGAACCAAACAAGGTACATGTACTACAACATAAGTGCTTATGCCACGCCTCTTCCAGGTGAGCTGGACACGGCGGACAACAAATACGTGTACGGTATGGTGGTCGTCGTGTGGCCTGGCGATGTGGACGCAAACAAAGACGTCTTCCTCTACGATGCGGTCAAACTTCTGACAGTCTACGGTGTCAGAGTCGGCAGCCCTGGATACAATCCAAACTACGACATAGACAACGACGGTCAAATATTCCTCTTCGACGCAGTCATCCTGCTGACGAGCTACGGATACAAAGAACCATAACCTCCCCTTTTTTTGTGCCTGTGCATTTCAGTGTTCTTAATTTTTTTTGTCTGTGTGAATGTATTCTCGAGAAAGCGGGATTAAATTCCGCTTGTGAGTCATTTCCAGATTATTTTTTGTTGATGTTTCAAATATTAAATGCTTTTGGGCTGTGTGAATAGAAAATAGAATCCTTTACCATAGGTTTTTTTAAGCAAACACCGGCAATAATTGAGAGCACCGAAGAGACGAAAATCGTTGGTTCTTCAACGTTCTCGCTCTCGGGAGCGCCGAGTGTGTGGCGCAATGAAACAAATAACCAAATTGAGAGGAGGAAAAAAAGATAAACAAAAAAGCCTTAATCGCAATGTTGATTGCCTTATCGATATTTTCAGCTTCTTTCGCAGCTATGATATTCAGCAACCCTACAAGAGCACAGACCGCCGGCGAAGAGCCAAGAACGTTGGCTGGCATCGTAGAGTTGCCATATCCATACGGCATGGTGGGAAAACCTACTGCTCCTGAACCCTACAACCCTAAGACTATTGAGGCACGTGAGGCAGTACTCGCCGAGCTTGCGGCCAAAGGATTCACATTTGATTTCCCCGCTGAATCTTTCTTTGATGTCTGGTATACAATCCCTGACACTGGAGAAGATCAGATTGGAAT
>CAZJAQ010000085.1:0-3650 GCA_964544285.1 uncultured Candidatus Bathyarchaeia archaeon | reverse complement strand
AGTCGTAACAAGGTGGCCGTAGGGGAACCTGCGGCCGGATCACCTCCTAAGAAAAGCAGCTTAGCTCGTGGGTTGGAGGGAAAAGAAGAATGTGTGCGCTAAGCCTAAACACTATTTGGATTTTGGGTTGTGTTTGAGTTTGGTTTGGGGTGATTTGTAACATCCTTATTCTGGTGATTTTAATGTTGGTCAAAGTGTATTATTGACGTTTGTAGTGTTTTTTAGTTTGGTGTTTTAGGGTTTTCTGCGCAAAAATCGGGTTAGGTGTGTTCCTTTTGAGAATTGGAAAACTCTGTGTGCTCCATTTCTTTTATGAAAGATGGAGAACACCTCAATTTCGGGAATTAGAGAGGATATTTCCTTTTCGACTTCCTTAACTTCTCGTGTTGATTGAAGGATAAGATTGAAGCTACCTTCTGTGATTTGGGGATAATGCGGGCTATGAGGGTTTCCCTCTGGATGTACTTCAGCCATAATCCTCAGCCTGGGTCTTACTGAAGCCTTTTCTATCTTCTGCGACTGTGCTATGATTGTTTGGTCAGTAATAAATGAAAATGCCTTCTCAACATTCTTTAATGCTTCGGGAGCGATTTCTACGTTCTTCTTTTCTAAATGTCCCCTTAGGACGTTCATGAGCATTTGATAGAACAGGTGTTCTTTGGGGATTGTCTCGAAAAAGGAGCCGTCTACTATAGAAGCTTTTACTTTCTCACTTTCTTTGTACGTCCTTATAAGATAAGGAGACACTTCCTTTCAAATTTGAAATAACTTTCAGCAACAGCAAGTTTACCATCCATGATCGTAGCTATTCTTGAAACCAAACGGTCACCATTTACCACGTCTATTTCTTCTAAGCTTTTGTGTTTGGTTGGAATTGTTGAGTTAAAAGAAGCAATGCTTCCCGATTTCGAGTCTTTTAATTCCACCAAGCTTCCACCGATAATTTTCTTGCCCTTTTTGTTTATTTTAAACAAAAAGTCAGGAAAGTGGTCTGATTTCGAATACAGTAGTGTCTTTTGTATTCCTTTGCTCCTCAACCAATCCTCGCTTAGGTTACTCCAGAAATCAAATCCATATACTTGCTTAGCCCCTTTGCGATTGTC
Organism: uncultured Candidatus Bathyarchaeia archaeon; assembly: GCA_964544285.1. Lineage (GTDB taxonomy): Archaea > Thermoproteota > Bathyarchaeia > Bathyarchaeales > SOJC01 > CAYGVX01. The sequence goes on along the minus strand of CAZJAQ010000085.1, from coordinate 2,547 downwards.
GATGTAAGCTAGTTTCTTTCCACATGTTTTAATTACAAGCTCTTTTAGAGGTGAATGAAGGTTAATTTCGCCTGTCTTCAAATTGTTGATTGCTTCGACAAAAAGTATCGCTGCATCTGTTAACGGCATCAGAGAAGACTCCTTTGCTCGGTCGTAACTCTTCTGAGTTGCCAGATTTCCTTCAAGTTTGGCGTGAACCTATAATAATCATAGTACTTGGATACGCTGTCGGCGGCTCTCGGGAAGGTCAATCGTTTCTTGATAATTTCAACGTTTTTTGGGTCTATCTCTACTGTAATGGAATTTCTCCCCAATTGGTATGCAACCACCGATGTGGTTCCTGTTCCAGCAAGAGGGTCTAGAACTGTGTCTCCGGGCAGAGTGGATGAAAGAATTATCCTGAGAAGCAATGCTACAGGGCTTTGTTGCACATGAACTCTGTTGCCTTGCAGGTCTCTTATCGCTTCATCACCAGCAAAATATCCTGAGGTTAACTCTCTAATGTCATCCCATACGTCTGTGACGTAGACTCCGTTTTCTCGTTCATATTTGTGTTCGGGGAGAGGAGGCAGATCTATACGTAACTTGTTAAAGACTTTGGGTTTCTCGCCTTTGATGGCATAGGCAATGATTTGATATTGCTTAGAGTAACTGGAATTAACTGGAACTGCAGAGGTCTTCTTTTTCCAAACAATTAGATTTTGAAATTTCCAGCCTGTTTTTCTCAGAGCTCTTAACACTTGTTCAGTGTTCTTCTCTCTTTGCATGAAATATATGGCTCCGCCGTCCACAGTAATCTCATTAACTTTTTGCAGTATTTCCTTCAGCCAGTCCCAGTATTTCCAAGTGGGTTGACTATCATCAAAAAATCTGTATTCCTTTCCTTGTCTATATGGCGGATCAAGAAATGTCAAGTGGATATTACCAATAGTTCCTTCGTTAAGATACTTGAGGCAATCTCCTTCGAGAGCTCTAAAAAAAATGTCTCCCTTGTTTTCAGGATTAGGATTCACGAAAGTATTGCTTTTCGGCTGTACCTGAGATGAACTCTCAACTTCATGCTCGCTGCCAATAGATGCAACTTGGTACCCATTTTCTGTTTTCTTAAGTTCTACAGTAGCGTCAATCGAGAACCTGTTCTTGAGGTATGGAGACCAGAGTCTGCCGTACTTGTCAAGTCTCGCTGGGTTGCCATTCAGTGTTGTGGAAAACGGTAAAGAAGCGTTTCTAATCAATTCAGACTCGTTTTCAGTCGGAATCTGGATGAATCCTTTGAGAATCTCTGACTTTTTCAGAACCTTGATTACCATCGGGCATCCTCCTTACTAAAGTAGTTTCTCTTCTAATAAGTTTGATTTTTCCAAGATCTTCGAGACCAACATTCCTAACAGGACGGTCTAGTCCAGGGCGCCGAGAACGCAAAAGCCTTAATACCCAACTCCCAAATCTCAATCAAAACAACTGATGATCAACAATGCCCAACGAAGAAGAAATGATAGTCACCCCATGGGAAGTACGCGGCAAAATCGACTACAACAAACTCATCCAACAATTCGGCACCCAACCCATAACCGACAAACTCCTAAAAAAACTCCAAAAACACGCGGGCACACCCCTCCACCCCCAACTACGAAGAAGACTCTTCTTCTCCCACCGAGACCTAGACACCGTCCTAGACCTCTACGAAAAAGGCAAAAAATTCGTCCTCTACACGGGCAGAGGACCCTCAGGACCAGTCCACGTGGGTCACCTCGTCCCATGGATCTTCACAAAATACCTCCAAGAAAAATTCAACAGACCCCTCTACTTCCAGATGACCGACGACGAAAAATTCGTAATCGAGGAAAACCTCAAACTAGAAGAAACGACAGACTTCGCCCACGACAACGCCCTAGACCTCATAGCCCTAGGGTTCAAGCCAGAAGACACCCACATCATCTTCGACGTCAAAGACATCGCCCTCCTCTACGACGTCGCCCTAGAAGTCGCCAAACGCGTCACCTACTCTACAGCAAAAGCAGTCTTCGGCTTCCAAGACAGCACAAACATCGGATGGATCTTCTGGCCCGCCGTCCAAGCGGTCCCATGCTTCATCCACAAAAAACTCACGGGCGAAAACGTGCCCAGCCTCATCCCAGCCGCCATCGACCAAGACCCCTACTGGCGCATAACCCGAGACATCGCCCCCAAACTGGGCTACTACAAACCCGCCCAAATCCACTGCCGCTTCGTGCCAGGACTCGGAAAAGGCGGAAAAATGAGCGCCTCAGAACCAGAAACATGCATATTCACAACCGACACTCCAGAGACGATTAAAAAGAAGATTTGGAACGCCTTCACCGGAGGCAAGTCCACCGTTAAAGAGCAGAGAAAACTCGGCGGCGAACCCGACATCTGCACCATATACCAGTACTTCCTCTACCTCTTCGAAGAAAGCGACGAAAAACTCGCCAACCTCGTCACAGAATGCAGGACCGGCGAAACCATATGCGGCGACTGCAAAGCAGTGCTAACCGAAAGAGTGACAAAATTCCTTCTGGCGCATCA
>CAZJAQ010000084.1:0-3665 GCA_964544285.1 uncultured Candidatus Bathyarchaeia archaeon | reverse complement strand
GGGTTAAGGAAGAAATGAATTCAGCTAGTTTGGCTGGTTGGGGTAAAGTTTTATCCAACCAACCAACCCGGCGCTCATAGCGCGGGCACCATCGTTATATGAAAGCATTTCCCTAAGTAAGCATAGGCGAGAACTAGTGGGAATATTTGGTTTGTTCAAGAAAAAGAGTTCCGAAATCACTGATAGGATTGACAATATGGAAAGCGTTTTTTGGTTCTGTTACGGATCTGAATCAGACGCAATAACAGCCTATACATGGATTCTTACCCAAATCGCGCGCCAGTCATATAAGAGAGTTAATCAATATGAGCTTCTGGCGATTTCATGAACGCACGTGCTTTGAGTTACAGCTTGGGTACAATCGCTGATGTGATCGCTTATCAGAGCTTCACTTTTCTTGTTTTCACGTTCTATTTTTCGGTTGTTGGAGTAACGGTTGACTGGATGTTTCTTGGTTTCGTACTCTGGTCGTTTTGGAATGCTATTAACGACCCCATCTTTGGGGTGATTAGTGATTCAACGGAGACTCGTTGGGGTAGGAGGTATCCCTATATCGCTGCAACCATTGTGCCCCTGTCACTAATGATGTATCTTCTCTGGACTCCTCCTATACACGCAGATCTCGCCAGCTTTCTTTACTTTATTCTTGCGATTTTCGCCTTTGATGGAATCTACACTCTGATGAGCTTGAACTTAACTTCACTTTTCCCCGAACTTTTCCGTAACCCTAAAGAAAGGGCCAATGTGAATGTGATTCGACAGGTATTTGGAGTGGTCGGGCTTGTGATTGCCTTCATTCTTCCCACCATTTTCATTGAGGATGTAACCTATGATCTGCAGGGCTATCAGAGGGCTGGGGTTGTGATGGGGTTTCTCGTCTTTTCCTTGCTTCTGATTTGCTTGAGGTTCGGATGTTCTGAAAAGGGGTTAGTCAGGACTAAAAGATCCGAGTCCATTTTGAGGGAGTTTACTTCCATCGGTAAGATCCTTCGAAATAGGTCCTTTGTCACCTACGCCCTAGCTAACTTCTTGAATTGGTACGTGTTCGGGATTTTGGCATCCGTTGTTCCCCTTTACTGCAAGTTCGTTTTAGGCGTCCCGCCAGGAGAAACTTTCCTTACAGGGCTTGTGCTGGGGTGTGCCTTTATAGTCGCCGCTCTGGTAATTCCTGTTTGGGAGAAGGCTGGCCTCAGGCTCGGCTCTAGAAGGGCGTTTATGATTTCCACAGCCTCGTTTATCCTTGGTCTGTTACCATTCCTCTTCGCAACTGACGTAACGGGAGGCTTCATCGCCGCGGGGTTGACCGGTGTGGGATTAGCTGGGGCTCTCTACTTCAGGGATATCATGATTTCTGAAGTTATTGACGAGGATGAATATGCGACTTGGAAAAGGAGGGAGGGAGTGTACTTTGGCATAAACGGCTTCCTCATCAGGTTAGGTGCAATTCTTACCTACTTCAGTATAGCGTTCGTCTTCATGGGAACGGGATGGACTGAATATACGCCCAGGCCTGGTGTGGACGTTGTTTTCGGCTTAAGGCTATTGATGTCCGTTTTCCCCATAGTTGCTCTTGCTTCGGCCCTTCTCTTTTTATACGCCTATCCACTTAAGGCGGACAGATTGATGGAAATTCGTCAGAAGTTGAGGGAGAGGACGGGCGAGCAAATATAAAATCATACGATCAAACAGGCGTAACCTTAGAGGGTATTAATCGTGGTTGTAACAGTTCCATCGAATCTACGGTTTTCAGATTCCTTCTACCTTCTCTTTGGAGCAGCCATGCTGAAAGATGAGATAGTCATCTGGCAGAAAGTCCCCTTCTACCTTAAACCCCTTGTCTCCTTTGCCTATACGTTCCCTAGGTTGGGCAAGAGGATCATGAGAGACCAGCTTATGAAAGCCTTGATCGGACGACCCGCAGACATTGTCAAGAAAGCGGATATCAATGAGATCTTGGAAGAAGATTTCTTGACGATTCACAGGGAGGCGTTAGCTGGAAGGAAGTTTGACTGCCTTTTCATTGGGGCGTCCAATGGGGGAAGCCTTCACTTGGCGGACATCATGCATGTCCCAATTCTAGGGTCGGGAGTCAACATCTTGGTGTCCAGAGAGTCTGACCCAGATGATGTGAAAGGATTTGTTGAATTCGGTAGGAGCATTGCCGAGGGTTTTTTGTCGATTAACAAACATATCGAAGTCGTCATCCATATCGACCCAATTCATGACAGGATGAACCTTACAAAAGTCTTCCATTTCAGAGTTAAATTCTGGCTTCCTGACGCCTATAGAACCTTCATAAGAGAGCACTTAAATGAGGGTGGTAATCTTGTGCTATTTGATGTACAGGAGCCATGGTTGCATTATAAGTTAGACGAAAGGCTGTACTATCAAGCTGGGGGCTTGGACGATTTAACCCCCGAAGAGTTTGCCTTCGGTTCCAAGAGGATCGACGAATGGCTGGAAGAGATAGGGGCGTCCCACAGAGGAGGATGGGGGATTGAAGAGGAAAGACCTTCAAGGCGTTTCGACGACGAGTTCGGAAACAGTCCAGAGATGGCGACGGAAATGAAGGAGTTCGCCCAAGATGAAGGATTTAATTTTACGCACGTAAAAGTGAAGAAAAGCCATGACCTCAGCGCCCTGTGCACTTACCTAATCCACACGGCTATGATGGACAAGAAGATCAGGCCCAAGGGAGTTATCCTGGAGCAGTACACTCAATGTGTTCCCTTGGCTGTCAGGCGGCTTGCGCTTCTCCCCGTCTGGACATATTTCGTATCAAGAACTTCCTTTAATGATGCAAGGAGAATGCTCGATATCGTGTTTGGCGAGTATCTTGATGAAGCCGAAGAATTGATCTTTCTTCCCACGCAACCCTTGAACCCTTCCCCGTTGGGTGACTACGTCACCTTCAAGGAGTGGGAGCAACTGCTGCATAAATACCCTGTAAGGAAACTTGACATCCTCACTAACAGGGAGTTGTATCCGCTGGACACGGCTTCTCTCGTGGCAGGTCCCCTAGAGGTCTTCAAGAGATGTCAAGGAAAACGAGATATGGGCCTAGACATCACGTTGCAAGATGTTATAGATGGTTGCAGAAAGTTTCTATAGGTGAATGAAAATGTTTAGTGCGCGCGCACTCTAATAGAAAATGACGGATGCTTAAGGGCTCACCGAGACCTCATAGTGTTTGACTTTTGGCTCGAGTTTGACTAGATATTTTTCATCTTCTGGATAGTAAGAGGCCTTGTCGATTTCCTTCCCAGCGAAGTCACGAATCACGTTTATGGAGTCCCATAAAGAAATCATGAGGAACTCGACATGCTTCCTGCCACTGCGTCGCAATACAAATACTCCAAGATTGCCTTCTTTCACACAAAAGTCTTTAACGCCAGTTTTCATCATGTAATCCAAGAAAGCATCAGCCTTTGACTTTTCTGCTTCGCCTTTCCAGATCCTAGCAATCTAGCGCGTGCGCAGACTAGATTTCAAGAAACATAAGGTATAGTGGTTGGTTGGGGTAAAGTTTTATCTTTTTTTTGAATTGGATTATCAGAGGGTTTCGTGCGCTGGCGCGCACAGGTTGAAGCTGAAGAAACTAAATTTTAATCCACACACACAGTATCGAGCGGCTCAGGTTAGCAGATACTTTTGACTTAGCATTT
>CAZJAQ010000083.1:0-3710 GCA_964544285.1 uncultured Candidatus Bathyarchaeia archaeon | reverse complement strand
GAGACTCCTATTTCTGGGCTCTACGCCTCTGGCGAATGCTCATGCATGAGCTTGCATGGAGCTAACAGGCTTGGCACGAACTCAACGGCTGAGTGCCTAGTCTTCGGAGCGGTCAGCGGCGAAGAAGCTGCAAAACACGCTTCGTCCAAGAGTTTTCGAGAGCTTCCAAGGGAAAAAGTTCTAGCTGAGGAGAAAAGAGTCTTCGACAGAATCTTGGGAAGCACGGGCGATGAACGAGTTCCCGTCATCAGAGACGAGATGAGACGCATCATGAACGAGAAAGTGTGGATATTCCGAACTGGAAAGGAGCTGGAAAGCGCCTTGAAAGAGATTAGGGCTCTGAAGAGACGGTTTGAGAACATAACGGTAGAAGACAAGGACAAACAGTTCAACACTAGTTTCGAAGAAGCCCTGCAGCTCGACTTCACTTTGGACCTAGCCGAAGTCACTGTAGTCAGCGCCCTCCCCAGAACCGAATCGAGGGGAGCCCACTCCAGACGAGATTACCCCAAACGCGACGACGTAAACTGGCTGAAACACACTCTGGCATACTACACAAAAGAAGGCTCCAGACTCGAATACATCCCCGTAACGATAACCAAGTGGCCCCCGGTCGCCAGGGCTTACTAGGAGATGATTTGCTTGAGTTCCACGACTGAAAAAATCGTTGAACTGAAAATACATCGCTTTGACCCGGAAAAAAAGAAGCATTACTTGTCCACTTTTAAGGTGCCAGTTCGCAAGGGAACCACGCTGCTCGAGGCTCTGTCGTATGCCAAAGACAACCTTGACGGGACGCTCTCCTTCAGGTCTTCGTGCAGGATGGGAATCTGTGGAAGCTGCGGAATCATGGTCAACGGCGTTCCCATGTTGGCATGCTACACGCAAGTGCTGCATCTAAACTCTGACTCTTTAGTAATCGAGCCCCTGCAAGGCATGCCCGTCATAAAGGATTTGGTCGTCGACTTGGAGCCCTTCTTTGCCAAGTACAAGAGAATAAAGCCCGTCTTAGTCAAGCCTGAGGAGGAGTTGAAGAAGCCAGCCCAGTTCGCTCAATCGCCTGCGGACCTTAAGAAGTATTGGGACCTGTCGCTCTGCATCAAATGTTCCATCTGCTACTCCGCCTGTCCCGCTGCTCTCGACGAAAGGTTCCTCGGACCTGCCACTTACACGGCCAATTATCGGTTTATCCGCGACTCGCGGGACGAAGGAGAGGAGATTCGGTTGAAGCCCATGGACGAGAACATTTGGCTGTGCACTTCTTGTAACTCGTGCACTCTCTTCTGTCCGAAACAGATTGAATGCGCTGGCTCGATAGTTGACGAACGCGGTCTCATCGTGGAAACTGGGTGCATACCCAAAACAGTCAAGGACGTTCTTGAAGGCGTCTTCAAATGCCATAACCCCATGGGAACGCATCCGAGCAAGAGAATGGACTGGGCGAAAGATTTGAATGTCAAAACCTATCCCACAACCACGAAGGCAAACGTGCTAACCTTCATAGGCTGCGCGCCCTCCTATGACCCTAGAAGCCAGTCGATCGCCAAGTCCATGGTTTCTGTGTTCAACCGCTTGGGCGTTGACTTTGCGACACTCGGCACGGAAGAATGGTGTGCCGGAGACCACATCATGAGGCTCGGCGAAAGGGGATTGTTCGAAATGCTCGCTGAGCATAATATCTGCATGTTCGAGAAGTTTGAGGCAGAGAAAATCCTGACACTGTGTCCCCACTGCTTCAACACGTTGAAGAACGATAAACCCTACAGTGACAAGGGGCTTAATGTTCAGCATTACACGCAATTTCTTGCTGATGTATTGCAGAGTGGAAGGGTCAAACTTTCCAAGTCAGTTAACAAGAAAGTTACCTATCACGATCCTTGCTTCTTGGGCAAACGAAACAAAATCTACGACGCTCCCAGACAAGTGTTGAGGGCGATTGAGGGTTTGGAGCTTGTGGAGATGAAGAGAAACCGGGAGAATAGCTTTTGCTGTGGAGGAGGGGCTGGGAGAACGTGGACTGAGGAGGCGGAGCCCGAAAAGAGACCCAGCGTAGACCGTGTTAAAGAAGCGTTGGGACTCGACGTCGAAGCTATTGTTACGGCTTGTCCATTCTGTGTTACGACTTTGGAAGATGCGGTGAAAGTGTTGGACGTGGAAGACAAAATCGTGGTGAAGGACATTCTGGAGCTTTTGAAGGAAGCAATGTAGAAGAAAAAGCAGTGTTAGGGGTTTCACTGCAAACGGTTCTTACTACGGCTGAATGCCGAGTTTTTGGTAGATTATCTTTCGGCTTTCCTCTGTCTTCTTCTTGACGTCTTCGTAGAGGTTGTTACCGTGAGAGTCGATAGCGACCGTTAAGGGACCGAACTCCTCAGCCTCGAATATCCACAGAGCCTCGGGCATGCCCAAGTCGAACCATTCCACCGCTTTCACGTTCTTTATAGCCTTCGCCGCGAGCACACCAGCACCGCCCGTGAAAGCTCCGTAGACGGCGCCGTACTTTTGCATGGCGTCGGTGGTGCGTTTGCCCATGCCGCCCTTGCCGATGACTACGCGGACCTTGAAGTTTTTAATGAACTCGTCTTCAAAAATGTCCATACGCGTACTCGTCGTAGGACCCGCCGCCACAACTATCCATTTGTCTCCTTCTTTCTTGACAATGGGACCGCAATGAAAAACTACCAAGCCTTCCAAGTCGATGGGAAGCTTCTTCCCTTCCTTGTAGAGTTGGAGGGCTCTGTTGTGGGCTTGGTCTCGGGCAGTGACGATGGTGCCCGTGACGTACAGGACGTCGTTGACCTTCAGTTTGCGTACCTGTTCTTCGGAGATTGGAGTGGTTAGTTTGTAGGTTGCCATTTTCCCGTTCACCTCACCTTGTGAGTTAAATATTCAACACGTCCATCGGGATGGATGCGCGCCGTTGCCCTTCGCGCTGCCCAGCAGTTGAAAGCCACTGCAGCGGGGTACGATGCTGGGTGCCGTGCTGCGTAGTCCACGTTTACGCCTAAGACGGTGAATTTGCCGCCGAGTCCCATGGGTCCTATGCCCGTCTGGTTTGCGGCTTCTAAGAGCTCTTTTTCAAGCTTGGCTATTTCTGGGTCTGGGTTGGACTGGTCTAAGGGGCGTAGGAGGGCTTTTTTCGCCAGTTTCATGGAGATGTCTGCTCCGCCTCCGACTGCCACGCCTAGAATGTTGGGTGGGCAGGGCATCGAGCCCGCTTTTATAACAGCGTCCACAACGAATTTCTTCAGCGCCCTGATTCCTTCGCTTGGGACGAGCATGCCTATTGTGCAGACGTTTTCCGAGCCGCCGCCCTTTGGCAGCACGGTGATTTCGAGCATGTTGCCTGCTACTATTTCCCAGTTTACGTGGGGTATGTTTCTGCCCGTGTTGTCGCCCGTGTTTTTCTGGGTGAAGGGGTCGACGGCGTTCGGTCTTAGGGGGATTTCGGGCGTGGCTTTTTTGGTGGCGTTGCGTAGGGCGTTCTCAACCTTGTCTAGGTTTTTGACTTCGGCGCCTGCTTTGACGTAGAAGATGATCGTGCCCGTGTCTTGGCAGAGGGGAGTGCGGGTTTTTTCGGCTAGGGCTATGTTGTCTAGGATGGTTTTGAGTTGTGTTCTTCCCGCTTCGTTGGTTTCTTCTCGGTATGCTTTTTGGAGGGCTTCTTTGACGTCTCGTGGTAATTCGATGACTGCGAGGCGTAGTAGGTT
>CAZJAQ010000082.1:0-3848 GCA_964544285.1 uncultured Candidatus Bathyarchaeia archaeon | reverse complement strand
TCGTTTACCTTTACTTTGCCGCCTGTTTGTTCCTCGCAGAGACGCATAAAGTCGGGGATGGTTATGCGCATTTTTTCTCTCTCTTCTTCTGGCAAGCGGCCGCAAAGGCTTACTGGCTGAACGTTTATGCAACGAACAACGTCGAAGTTCTTGATTGCGAAGCGTATTATGTCGCCGATTTGATTGTCGTTCACGCCTTTGACCAACGTCACCACCAACACGATGCTGTTAACGCCAGCCTTCCTGCAGTTTTCTATGGCTTTCAGCTTAGTCTCAATAAGGTCAACGCCGCGGGTGAACTTGTAAACATCGCCTGTTAGGCCGTCGAATTGCAGGTATACTGTGCTCACGCCAGCCTCGTCAAGAGTCTTACAATAATCCACGCTTTGAGCAAGACGAATGCCATTTGTGTTGACTTCCACGTGACGAAAACCCAGGTTTCTTGCCATCTTGACTAGCTCGGGCAAGTCTTCGCGTATTGTGGGTTCTCCGCCGCTGAATTGCAGAGCAGTAGCGGGCACTGGGCTATTTCGACGCAGGTTTTGAAGCATGCCTTGAATCTGTTGTTTAGTGGGTTCGTAGACATAGCCTGCTGCTGCCGCGTTGGCAAAGCAGACGGGGCATCGGAGGTTGCAGCGGTTTGTAATGTCGATTATCGCCAGTCCTGTGTGGCTTTTGTGTTGTGGGCAAATGCCGCAGTCTTGAGGACATTCCTTGACAGTTTGGGTGTGCGGGTTATTCAGACCTTCTCCTTCTTTTCGGTACTTTTCCGCGCGTTTGTACTGTTCGTAGTCGCTCCAGTAGAGTTCGTTGTATTTGCCGTGTTTTGGACAGGTCTTTTCGATGTAAACCTTGTTATCCTTCTCGTAGATTGTGGCGTCCAGAACTGTGAAGCATTCAGGGCAGATGCTTTTGGTTTCCTTTATTGTTTGCGTCCTGTTTCACCACTGACAGTTGTGAAACATTTTTAAGGGGGGCGCGTATTTGAAGCTTTTCCGAAGTTTCAGAAGGTGAATAATAGTTGAGCCTAGCCATCGGAGAAGAAGCAAAGAAAATGCTTCACAAACTGGGACTTACCTCTTATGAAACTGCTGTCTATCTGAGCTTAGTGGGAGAAGGTGTGATGGCGGCTAGCGAAGTAAGCGAGAGTGCTAACGTGCCTTTCTCCAAGGTCTACGAGGTTTTGAACAACTTAGAGAGAAAAGGATGGATAGACGTTGAAAGAGGCAGACCGAGTAGATACTTCGCGAAGGCTCCTGCTGAGGCTTTGGAGGCAGTCAGACGTGAGTTTGATGGAAAAATGCAGGGTTGGACGCGGACCTTTAAGGAAGAGTTGCAGCCTCTTTACGAAAAGCGTGAGTTACGGGAGAAACCTGACATTTGGATTTTGCGAGGTGAAGCAAGTGTATTGGCGAAGCTACAAGAGATGCTTGGTAAAGCCAATAGGGAAGTGATGATTGCAGCGCCGGTTTTCGTGCATGGCTTGGCTGATAAGGCGTTGCCGTTGCTGGCAAGCTTGAGGCAAGGCGACGTGAAGGTTTTGATTATGGTTGTTGGCAGGCCAGAGGATTGGGGACTGGAAAGGCTTGTGGGCACCGTTGAAATGCGTGGGCGGGACAATTTGTTCGGAGGCGGTGTAATTGTGGATAGAGATGAAGCATTGCTATTCTTGGGGGAAGAAGACCAGCTTAGCCTGGTTGTCTGGAGCAGTCATGTCGGGTTGGTCAAATTCGCTAGGGACTACTTCCAATATCTGTGGGGAAGCTCAGAAGTTGTTCAGAAACCTCAATGAAAGACGAGTGGAAGACGCTCGATGCTTCTTATCTTCATTCATTGAGTAAGATGTGCCTTTGATAGTTGAGAAGCATGGCTTGGTGAAGTGGGGGATTAGCCTTTTAAGGAATCGTAGAGTAGAAGTATTCTCTCTTTGAAGAGTGAGGAAAGGGGTTCGCTTTGAGAAGACTCTATGTCATATTGGCAATAATGGCTTTTTGCTTTGTCCTAGTGCCGATAATTGCATACTTGTTCGGTGGCTGGTATGCCTACTGGGGACATGCTGTTCTTGCAGTTGTCTTTGCTTTTCTAGCAGTTTTTATAAAAACCCATTACTACTGGGAGGAAGATTGATGTCTTCAATACCTGAACCTGGACCAGAACTCATGTTCGGCGTGGTTGCTGCCATAGGAGCTTTCCTCACTGTAAGCATCCTTTTGGGTTTTTTCATGAGAAAGAAGGCCATGAACTTTGAAGAATGGCTCGTGGGTCATGGAGACATAGGACCTTTTGTGACTGGATTTGCATTGGTTGCGACTTACCTAAGTGGCTGGGCGATCTTTGGTAATGCAGGTTTAGGCTATGCCTATGGATGGTCGGGCAGCTGGTTGATTGGCACAACCTGTGTAATGGGTATAGCCTTGGTCTTAGCAATTGGCTACAGAATGCGGAGATACGTGGCACTTGGAGCTAGAACAATCCCAGAAATGCTGAGAGTAAGATTTGAAAGCAAGGTGGTCCAGGCACTGGCTGGACTAGCTATGATTGTTCTCTTAATAGTGTACTCCGTAGGGCAGTATAAAGCCATGGCAACCGTGTGGAGAATAACCACCGGGTCAGATTTCCATTGGAGCCTTTTGGCGACAGCGGCTCTAGTCCTCATATACCTAGTCATCGGTGGATATACAGGCACACAGTGGGTCGCAGGGTTCCAAGGAGTACTCCTAGCAGCTGTTGGATGGACCATAGGCATATTGGCCCTATTCTGGGCAGGCGGTCCTGCGCAAATATCAGATGGGATCGCTCGGCAGTACTTCACCGTTCCGGGAGGAAATCAAACGCAGACGAACCTGGGCCAATATACACTGCCCCTCCCACCTACTGAAGGACTGGCTTTCCCAGGCGTAGACTATGTTGGAGTCGTGGCTGCGATGTTCATGTTTCTCTTCATGGCAACCGGTTTTCCACACAACCTTGCCCGTTTCTTGGGAACTCGAAAAATCACAAAGCGAGAGTACTGGATGATGCTCCTGATAATCATCGTTGGAGGCTTAACGCCCTTGTGGATTGGTGTTGTAGGACTCGCTGCCAGAACCGTATGGGGCGATTCCCTTATGGCCGCCCAATACGCGCCCATGTACGGTGATTCCGCCGCGGTTTATACAAGTATAAGCGTTGGCGGTATCCCACTCGCCTCCCTGTTTGCTGCCAGCGTCTTCGCAGCGTCAATTGCAACCTTGGCAGGCATGGTTATGGTCATGGCTTCAAACATCACACGCGACCTCATCCACAATGTTTATCCCAAAACCTCCCACCGAAAGCTACTTTGGCTCACTAAGCTGATGCTCATACCCTTCATAGCCATACCTCTTTGGTGGACTTTTACTTCACCCCCACCTATTCTCTCAGAGTTCATGGCCGGCTCTGCAGTTGCTCAAGCTGGAATCTTCTTTTTCGTTGTCGGGGTTTCCATGTACTGGAAAAGGGCAACGAAGTGGGGCGCCATTGCCACTATTGTTTATGGTCTGGTTCTCACACTCTTTCACCCAAAGGCTTACGGAATGATTGTCGGGCTTCACCATTGGGGACATTGGGCTTTACTGCTCATGTTTGGCTGCGCATTAGTCTATTTCCTAGCAAGCCTAGTCACCAAGCCTCTCTCAAAAGATAAGCTTGAAAGGCTGTTTGTGCGTAAATGAAGGGACGCCAACAAATCTTATGTGCCGCCGCACACTCCTTTAATGAACCACAGCTAGGAATAGAGAAGAGCCAATCGTAAGAAGGTTAACATCTCACGTGTGAGCGGGGGTTGCCAAGCATGGCCAAAGGCGTAGCCCTGAGGCGGCTATCCCGCA
>CAZJAQ010000081.1:0-4024 GCA_964544285.1 uncultured Candidatus Bathyarchaeia archaeon | reverse complement strand
AGTGCGGGGGGTGGGATTTGAACCCACGAACCCCTACGGGACAGGGTCCTAAGCCCTGCTCCTTTGACCTGGCTTGGAGACCCCCGCCCTGGCAAGAATCCAAAAGATTGAAACTGTATATAAGCGTAAATATCTATCCTTCAGAAACCCTTTAAAACGTCTTGGAAAGTAAAGTCTTAGCACATGCCTCGGTAGCCTAGCTCGGTGGGGCATCGCCTTGGTAAGGCGGTGGTCGCGGGATCGAAGCCCGCCCGAGGCTCCAAACGTTCAATGGCCGGATTGTCCCTTTTTCGTCGATGTTTTGAGTGCATCATGTGAGCTTTTCTATGTGTTTGATAGATAGATTACGCTCATGCATACTATCCATACGGTGGCGGCGACGAGCCTCAACAATACGACGGAGGCACGGCGAACGCGTTCTACCTAGCGTAGCTTTACTCCTCCAGAAAAAGGAGCCAAACTCCCCTTTTTTCCGTCACTAGGCTCCACTTCGAGGACAGAGCTGTTTCGGTTGTAAGCATCTGACCTTTCTGAAAATTCAGACAAGTTTAAATATTCAGAATAACGGAGTCATTCCAAGTAGGTGAGACAATATGAGCAATAATGGAGTAGGATGTTGCAAAGTGGATGCCATCGTAAGCGTCGACCCAAGAGGACAAATCGTACTGCCAAAAGACATCAGAGAAAAAATAGGGCTCAAGGCAAATGACAAGTTGGCATTGATAGGCTGCGAGAGCGACGGTGGAACGTGCTGCATCATAATGGTAAAAGCTGAAAAACTGGGAAACACGGTAAGCAAGATGCTTGGACCCATGCTTAAGGATATTCTGGAATAAGGAGGTGTTGGTATGGAAGAGGAGAAATTAAAGAAGATCGTGAGGAAAGGATACGCTAAAGCGGCAAAGCAGCCATGTTCTTGTTGCGGCAACGTTGATCCGCATGAAATCAGCAGGAACATAGGCTACACTGAAGAAGAGCTCGGTTCTATCCCCGAAGGTGCCAACCTCGGTCTAGGCTGCGGTAACCCTGTAGCACTTGCATCCCTAAAAGAAGGAGAAACAATGCTCGACCTTGGCTCTGGCGCGGGACTCGACTGCTTCCTCGCTGCAGCCAAAGTAGGAGACCGAGGCAAAGTCATCGGCGTCGACATGACGCCTGAAATGATCGACAATGCCAGAGAAAACGCCAGAAAAAGCAAGCGGAAGAACGTGGAATTCAGGCTAGGCGAGATCGAGAACCTTCCCGTCGCCGACAATTCTATCGACGTTGTTATCTCGAACTGTGTCATCAATCTTTCAACGAACAAGAAGAGGGTATTCGAAGAGGCATTCCGTGCGCTGAAGCCGGGTGGAAGACTGATGGTTTCGGACATAGTCATCCTGAAAGAACTCCCAGAAGCTATCAAAAAAAGTGTAGAAGCTTACGTTGGTTGCCTTTCCGGCGCGATGTTAAAAGAAGAATACTTGAATACTATCCGAGAAGCAGGGTTTCTGAATGTCAAAATAATCGAGGAAACACATTTTCCCATAGAGTTGATGCCTAATGACCCCACTGCAAGAGCCGTCAAAGAACAGTTAGGCTTGTCTGACGAAGTTGCAGAAGAAATAGCAAGCACGGCTACCAGCGTCAAAGTTTACGGACTTAAACCCCAAGTAGAACGTACAAGAAAAGGCAGCTCGAATTCCCGACTATAGAATATTAACGGGGCGCCACGAACCAATGTCCAAACTCTCCCCTTCTTGTTTTGGAATAGAAGTTATTTCCAGAAAAGCTAATAATCCGTAAGGAGAACTCTTATAGTTGGTTGAAAACATGCGAAAGCAGATAATAGCTTTTTCAATATGCATCTTTGTCCTCGTATCAATTATTCCGCTAAACGCTTTCAAGGTTGTATCAACAGCTCAAGAAAACGCGGAAACTACGTCCCTGCAAAAAGTGAGCGTTCGAACCCGCACATTGTCCAACGCCATCATAGTTGACTTGGCTTTCCCGCAGCCCACAGTAACTGACACTCCATCATACGACACCGTGGGAATCGAAGACCTGCCGAAATATGGTGCTCCAGGGGAACCCGTACTGCCCCTCAAGACAGTCGAAGTGTTACTTCCGCAAGGAAAGGAAATGGAAAGCATCAGCGTTGTATACGGTGGTAGAAAAGCTCTAGAGGGCAGATTCAACGTGGAGTATGGGAAAACGCCGATTCCTGTAGGTTCCAGAACGGCTGTCCAAGACAAGCCAGACGCAAGAATATACGGTTCTTCAGACCCGTTTCCAAGCACTTTGTTCTCAGAGACGTCAGTGCACACTCTGAGGGGCTATAAGATACTCCGTGTAGTGCTTCACCCAGTGCAGTACATTCCATCGACTGGAAAGCTATACTACTTCGAGACTATGGCTGTGACCATAAACTTGAAGGAAACGGGTGAGGTATCTCCTATGTTTAGGAACCTGCCCCAAGATAAATTGCTTGTCCGGGATGTTATTATTAATCCTTACGATACCGAAACATACTCTCAAACCACAGCGCCATTCCAAACGACGAGTGTGAATCCTTCCGAGTCATACCAATACGTGATAATCACGAACGAAGCCCTCAACTCTTCATTTCAACCGCTACTAGACTGGAAGATCCAGAAGGGACTCAACGCAACCACAGTGCTCGTTGAAGACATATTAGATGACCCAGACTACTTCTCCAACGGTTTATACGGCGATGGGACAGGATCAACAGAATTCAACGGAACCGCGGCCCGCATCAGAAACTTCATAAAAGCCGCATATTTAAACTGGAAAACAGAATACGTCTTGTTGGGCGGAGACACCGAGATCATTCCCCAGAGAGGCGTCTACGGCTTTGTCAACACTCCAGACCCTCCGAGCCCATACACTGTAGATCGTCAGATGCCGTGCGACCTGTATTACGGGGCACTTGACAGAAGCTGGAACGACGACAACGACACAGTGTTCGGGGAAGGCGTTTATTCCAGTAGCGCTGGCAGCCCTGAGAACGGGACTGCTGGAGACGAAGCGGACTTCTACGGCGAAGTATACATAGGAAGAGCTACCGTTGACACAGCAGAAGGCGCCAACAACTTCGTTAACAAAACAATCTGGTACGAACGAGACGCCACAGACGACAACTACTTCAAAAAAGCCGTGATGATCGGCGAAACCCTCGACGAAACCACTGAAGCGGGAAACAGCAAAGACCTCGCCACAGATATAATACCTCAATACACGACAACAAGGTTATACGATAGAGATGGAACATTTAGCCGCACAGCAGTAATAAGCAACCTGAACAATGGGCCTCATATCGTAAATCACGACGGTCACACTAACGCGAACAGTGGCTTAGGTTTATCCAAAACAGATGTTGACAGCCTCACCAACACCGATTATTTCTTCTTGTACAGCGTTGGCTGCGTCTTCGCAGGATTTGACGGCACAGGCGACTTTGAGGCAATCGCAGAGCATTTCATCTTCAACTCCCATGGCGCTTTCGCCTTGATAGGGAACTCGAGATACGGCTGGTATATACCCGGGACAACAATTGGTCCCGGAGACTTGTACGATAGAGAATTCTACTCTAGGTTAATGCAAGGCGAGAAGCATTTAGGAAAAGCGTTGCAACTCTCAAAGCAAACCCAACTGCCAATCGGATCAAACGCTGAAAGATGGACCTACTTCGTCCTCAACCTTCTAGGAGACCCTGAAACAGAACTCGTGACTGATCTTATGGCGCCGACGGCCCATTTCAAAACAAACCCGACTGCTAGTCGATTGACCCCACCAGTTCTCAAAGGACCCGTCACCCTTACGGGCATAGCGAAAAGAGGCACAGCAGCTGGCGCAACATTCGATAACTACACATTACAATACGGAGTAGGAAGAACCCCCACATCTTGGTCAACTCTTGGAATCGAATTGGCCAACAATGGGGAGAGCGAAGTCGAAAACGACATCTTGGGTACTTGGAACTCGAGCAAAGTCGCTCCCAACCAATACTACACACTGAGGTTAA
>CAZJAQ010000080.1:0-4255 GCA_964544285.1 uncultured Candidatus Bathyarchaeia archaeon | reverse complement strand
TTCACGTGCTTCAGGAAGTTGGTGGAGCTGGTGTTTATTTCGTTGTTTGGTTTAGGTGTTTTTCTATTTCTTTTTCGGCGTTGTCTGCCTTGATGAATATGGGCACGTTTTCTATGCCAGTGGCTATGTAGCTTGATAGTAGCCATTCTCCTGGTGCGAATTCTAGGGTTTTTTCTAGTATGCCTTGGTCTATCATGAATGTGTTGCTTACGAGTTGGCGGTCGTATGGGCGGGGCAGGGTTCCTACGAAGTATGTGTGAAGCTGTTGTAGGGCGTTGGTGTTGAGGTAGGCTATGCGTTGGGTGGCTATGCAAGCGCCTAGACCGTATTTTCTTCCTTGGCGGAGTAAGGTTTCGACTTGTTTGCTGCATTTTTTGTCTATGCCTCCGGCGCTGGAGAGGTCGGGTATGAATTCTTGGGCTTCGTCAAATACGAAGAGGACGTAGGGCTTGACTTGGAATCTTCTTTTTCTTCGGGCGAGTAGGTCGCGTGAGAGGTTGATTACGAGTTCTTTGATTGTGAACGGGTCTGCGATGGAGATGCAGATTAGGCGTTCTTTGCTTTCGAGTAGGGCGCGGATCTTTTCTGCTGTGAATCCGCCTATTGCTTTCTTCTCTTCTTCTTGCTTTTTCTTTAGAATCTCAAGAAGGGTAGAGCGTGTTGTTGCCCAAGCGTAGAGTCCGCTTTTGTCGTGGACTTTGGAGGTCTCCACTGTTTCCACTGCTTTTGCATCGATGAACTTGATAAAGTCCTCACTTACTTCTTGGCTTTCGCTTAGGGCGTTTTCTTCTATGTATTCACGTATGGCGTCGGCTATTCGGTCTATGGCTTCTATGTAGTGGGGTTTGTCTATGTTTCCGCTTCTCTGTCCTTCCACTTGCTCGATGAATTCGCCGTAGGTTGGGACTTTTTGTTTGGGTTTTGTGTAGTAGGAGACTTTGCCTTGTTCGAGTATTTGTTTGAAGCTGTTTTCTATTCTGGTGTCTGTTTCGTATTCTCTGGGTTTAACCATTGAGTTTGTGAGTTGTTCGAGGTGTTCTGTTTTGGTTTCTAGGATGATTTTGGATGGGATGTTTGGGTCGGTGAACATGTCCATGAGGAGGAAGAGGTATTCGCAGCTTATGTCGAAGATGATGATTTTTGTGTCTTTTGTGTGTAGGAGTAGGCGTCTGAGGATGTTTGACGTTAGGTTGCTTTTGCCTCCGCCGGTGAAGGCGAAGACTCCGAAGTGGTAGCGGACTAGGTTTTCGAAGTCTATGTAGATGGGTATGATTGTTTTTGTGGCTTGGAACATTTTGATTAGGCCGAGTCTTGGGTCTTTGTGGGCGTCTTCGGTTGTTCTGGTTGGGTCTATGCCGTATTTTTGGGTGATTTTTTGGTTGTACATGCGGTTTATCATTTGGCTGTTGAGTATGTAGGCTTCGCTGGCGACGATGGGGTAGGAGAAGCCTTTGATGAATTTGCATTCGTCTGGTAGGCAGAGTGTTAGGTCGTAGTTGACGGGTATGGCGCCTATTTGTATCATCATTGTTGCTTTGTCGTTGGTTTGCCAATCAGCCTCAGACTGCTCTATTATTTCGAATTGCATGGGGTAGTAACCGTGGTCTGAGAGCCCGCGGAGTCCGAAGTGTTCAGGCCAGACGCGGCTGATTTCCATGAGCGTGTATCTTTCTGCGTCTTTTTCGGTTTGTTTGAAGTTCTTAATTGCGACTAGCATGCCTTCTTCGAGGATTCCCATGAGGTCTTTTTGGTATTCTACTTTGATTCTGCCTTCGTAGCGGGCGCTGATGCCTGCGAATTTGGATTCTTCAGCTATGCCGAATTGTCTGGGGATGATGTGGCTTAGGCGTGCGTGGAATTTGCCGTCGAAGTCTGTGAAGCAGGCTTTGTTAGGTGATTTCTCTTCTTGTGGCTTCAATTGTGGCTCGCCTCTCTCTAAATGTGCTCATATAGAATATGAATTTTCTTAGTTTGTGGTTGTTGAGTAGCCAGGCGGCGGTTGAGTCGGCGATTCGTTTGAATTGCCCATAGTTGTATTTTGCGATTTTGTCGGCTATGAATAATGGTTTGTTGTGTCCGAAGGCGTCGGGTATGCTGGGCGATGTCATGGCGATTAGGATGGTCATGATTAGGTTTTGGAGTGGATTCTCGACTGTGCTATCTTTGAAGAGTAGGACCTCTACGGGTTCTTTGGCTGCGCCGAATTCGTTCCAGAATTGGATTGTGCTGTTTGGTGTGTAGTCGTAGTTTGGGTAGGTTAGGCGGTCTATGAGGAGGACGTTGCTGCGGAGCATTGGGTCTGAGGCTGCTTGACTGAGTTGGATGTAGGTTTTTAGGAAGGTTTTTTCGAGGCTGATTCTGTTTTTTCTGGCGCCTAGGACGTAGCCTTTTCTGTTTTGTGGGTCTGGTATCATTGTTTTGAAGGCTGAGTCGTATTCAATAAGTGTCCATGGGACCTTGACTTTTTCAGGGTTGAAGAGGCTTGTGGATTGGAGTATCATGCGGTCTGTGTTAGGTAGCCTTTCGAATTCTTCGGGTGTGATTGTTGCTTTGAGCATGGCTTGGTTTTGGAGGATGGGGATGAGTTGGCGTTTGAAGTCTCTTGCGGCTGTATCTTTTGTTATGCCTATGAGTAGGATTTGGTTTTGCCAGCATTGTTCGATGAGCATGTAGAGTGTGAAGAGGGTGAGGAAGGCGATGTCGAGGGTTGTGAGCCATTGTTCTTTGCCGTCTTTTTGGATTTTCATGAGGTTTGATGTGGTTAGTGTTTCGGGTTTTTGTTCGTAGAAGAAGCGGTCGCCTATGGTTATGACAAGTTTTTTGAGGCGAGTCCATGTGGTTGTGTATTTCGGGTTTGTTGTGTATGTGCCATGTTCTTCTGTGAGGACGTTCTCTTTGACTGACGATTTGAGGTATTTTTCTGCTCGTTTGATGCGTTTTTCATCTTTGATGGCTAACTCGTCGAGGATTTGGTTTTTGGTTAAGGATCCTTTTTGTTGGATTAGGTTGATTATGGCGTAGCGCAGGTAGTCTGCTCTGGACGGCGGAATTTTTAGGGCTGGGTTGATGATGTGTTGTCTGCCGAGTGTGAGGTCGTTTATGTCTATGGGTTGATTGTCTATTTTGTAGCCGATTAGGGCTGATTTTGCTTTCCAGAGCTCTCGTTTTGAGGTGTCGTATAGCAGGCTGGCACGTTCGATTGAGAGGCTTCTGTCTAGTAGGATTACTCGTGTGTTTTGGTTTGGGTCTGCGGCTAGTTTGTAGGCTAGGTAGTATTCGGCGAAGGTCATTATCCAGTTGGCGATTGTGGCGTTGCTTATGATGGCTTCGTCGATGAGTGGCTTGTTTAAGGTTAGTTCGCCTGGTTGTTCGGTGTCGAAGAAGGTTTGGTCTATGTCTGGGACTTCGTTGATGTAGACTGGAATGACGCTTGAGATGCCTGCGGTTTGCTGTAGGGTTTTTGTGTCGTATTCCACTGTTGGTCTGTTGTTTTTTGTGAACGTGATTGTGCCTGTTGAGGTGTAAGCGCCGCCGAAGAAGATGATGAGGTCGAATAATGGGCGAGAGTACATGGTTCCGTCTATGCCTGCGAAACGGATGGTTGATGAGCCAAAGAACTGCTTTGCTGTTTCGTATGCTTTTTCATTGTCGAAATGTGAGATGATGAGGTCTGAGAGTAAGCGGTCGTGTAGGAATCGTAAGGATTGGAAGCGATTTTCGTATTCTGTTACTTGATTTGACGCGCCCAATTGGAGTAGGTTGCTTGTTCGTTTGATTGTGTTACTTAAAGGAGACGAAGACATGCGGTTCACCTTAAATACAGAATTGTAGTAAGCGCAACGCTTCTTAAATGAAGCGCCAAGCAGTGCGGGTTGAAGATGGAATGTCTTCCCGCAGTAAATTTCCTCTTGCTTGGGATTTTCCTTGAACCGACTTATAGGTCAGTTTGATGTTGATTCTTGGATAAGGCTGAATAGAACTCGGCAATCCAGTTTCGTTGTTCCGGAGATGTCTCCTGTTTTGGAGTGTTATGTTGTTTTTGTGCGTGTTGCAAGGTGTATGATTAGGGATATGATGGAGATGATTATTAGGATTGGTGAAGTGGCGAAGAAGAAGCTGTCTGTGCGGTATACCCATAGGATTATCCAGGGAATGTTTTCGAGGTTTGGGATGTGCTTCGCTATCAGCGGGAGTGCCACTAATATTATTCCGATGGCGATCAGAAGAACTCCAAGCAAGGTTAGCGGCGTGAAGT
>CAZJAQ010000079.1:0-4353 GCA_964544285.1 uncultured Candidatus Bathyarchaeia archaeon | reverse complement strand
ATTTGCCTGTTTGTTGAGTTCTTGAAGTCTATGGCTTCTTTTGGGCAAACGGGGATGCATGCGCCACAGCCGATGCAGATGAAGGGGTTGATGACGGCTTTTTCCGCTTCCATGGTTATGGCGTTTACGGGGCAGATTGGGACGCAATCGCCGCAGCCGTTGCACAGTTCGGGGATTACGAAGGCTTTTTCGGGGCTTGTGGTTATCTGCTCTCCTTTAAGGAAGAGAGATGCTTTAGCCGCTGCTGCCAAGGCGTCGGAAACGGTGTCGCGGACGTCTTTTGGGCTTAGGGCGCACCCGCAGGCGAAGACTCCAGTAGTTAGAGAATCTACGGGGTCAAGCTTCGGATGCTTCTCCTGTATGAAGCCTTCTTCGCCCAAGGAAAGTTTCATTTTGCCAGCCAACTCTTCAAGTCCTGAAGGCGGCACCATGGGAGTAGCCAGGGCAACTAGGTCGAATTCTTCTTCTTTCACTTCGCTCATCAGCGTGTCTTCGGCTAGCACCACGAGTTTGCCGTCCTTGTTCTTCCAGATTTCGGCCACTCTACCCTTGGTGAACATAACTCCTGCTTCTTCGTCTCTCCAATAAAGCTCCTCGTAGCCCTTCCCCGTGGCTCTGATGTCAATGTAGTAGACGTGAACGTCGATTCCGAGCATTTTTTTGAGCACGAAAGCTTGTTTTAAGGAGTACATGCAGCATATTCGGCTGCAGTATGGAATGTAGTTCTTGTCCCTCGAGCCCGCGCAGAGGACTATTGCCATCTTTTTAACGTCACTGCCGTCTGCTTTCTTTATGTAGCCTCCTGTGGGTCCAGAGGCAGAAGTTAATCTCTCCAAGTCTAGCATGGTGATGACGTCTTTGTAAACGCCGTATCCGTAGACCTTGAGCATGCTTGGGTCGTAGAGCTCGTAGCCGGTAGCCATGATCACGGCGCCCACTTTCAAGTCGATGGTTTTTCCCTTGTCTTCCAGGTTTATGGCTTTGGCTGGGCAGAGTTGCTCGCATTTTAAGCATTTTGTGCAAGCTTCGAAGTCTATTGTGTAGGCTGAGGGCACTGCCTGTGGAAAATCTATGTAAGCCGCCTTCCTCTGGGACAAGCCCTCGTTAAACTTGTCTAACGTCGTGACTGGGCAGACTTTGGCGCATACACCGCAGCTTCTACAATTCTCGGTGTCCACACCTCTGGGTTTCATGAAAACCTTCACATCGTAGTTGCCTGGGCGTCCGCTGATTTCTTCCACCTCGGCGTAAGTGAGCAGACGCACGTTTGGGTTTCTTCCCACCTCTGCCATTCTCGGCGTGAGTATGCATTGGGCGCAGTCCAAGGTTGGGAAGACTTTGGTTAGCTTCGCCATGTTGCCCCCTATGCTCGGGTTCCTCTCAACCATGTGGACCTTGTAGCCCAGATAGCCGAGTTCTAGGGCTGCTGTGATGCCGGCTATTCCTCCGCCCACGATTAGAATTTCCCGTGAACTCTTTTCGCTGATGCTCTCTAGGGGTTCAAGCTGTATACTTCGCTCGTAGCCGCCCCTTATCAGGCTAATAGCCTTCTTCGTTGCCGCCTCAGAGGGCTTTGGACCGTGAACCCAAGAGGCTTGTTCTCGGATGTTCACGAATTCGAGCATGTAGGGGTTTAGCCCCGCTCGCTCTAGGACGCTCTGGAATGTTGGAAGGTGCATTCTCGGAGTGCAGCTGGCGACTACGACGCGGTCTAAGTTTTTCTTCTTTATAGCCTCAACAATGATTTCTTGGGAAGGTCTAGAACAGAGGTATTTCTGGTATTTCGCATCGACGACTCCTTCCCAGTTTTTGACTACTTCTAAAACAGCTTTTACGTCCACGACGTCGCCTATGTTTCCACCGCACTCGCAGATGTAAATCCCAATCTTCGGCGGCTCTTTACTCATTGTTTTCTTCTCTCGCTTCCTTGAGGGAGAGAAATTGATACATAGGAAAACGCTTAAAAAACCTTGTGCTTCATCTTATCCAAACGAGACATGAAAAATGAACGTGCAAGAACTCGCTCAAAAGCACAAGCTGCTCGAATGTATTCATTGCGGAATATGCACTGGAAGTTGTCCCGTGGCAAGGAAAGCCAACTTGAACGTCCGTAGATACATGCGAGAAGTATCCGTGGGCGGCAAACTAACCATACACCCCCAAAACGAGCTGTGGAGCTGCACAACCTGCGCCACCTGTGGACTCCGCTGTCCCAAGGAAATAAACCCCTACGACTTCCTAATCGACATCCGAAGCCTCGCCGTAGAAGAAGGACAAATCGCCACAACCATCCGAGACGCCCTCGAAAGCATCTACAAAAACGGCAACCCCTGGGGAAGAATAAGGAGCAAAAGGTCAGAGTGGGCACAAGGCTTAAACATCAAACACGTATCCCAAGGCACCGACCTCCTCTACTACGTGGGCTGCACGCCAGCCTACGACCCGCGAATTCAAAACGTGGCTAAAAGCTTGGCGAAGTGCCTCGAAAAGGCCGGCGTCAACTTCGGAACGTTGGGAGACGAAGAAAA
This sequence comes from uncultured Candidatus Bathyarchaeia archaeon, assembly GCA_964544285.1. Taxonomy (GTDB): domain Archaea; phylum Thermoproteota; class Bathyarchaeia; order Bathyarchaeales; family SOJC01; genus CAYGVX01. Next base: position 1,825 of record CAZJAQ010000079.1, on the reverse strand, counting down.
CTGTTGCGGGAACGAAGTCTACGGCATGGGCGAGAAAGGGCTATTCGATTTTCTGGTCGAAGAAAACGTCAAACTCTTCAACAAGTACGCAGTGAAGCAGATAGTCACCAGCTGCCCACACTCATACCATTCCTTCCAGAAAAGGTACGGACAGACAAACTTCGAGATTCTGCACCACGCGCAACTACTCGCAGACCTAATTGGCAAGGGTAAGTTTACCGTTTCCAAGGAGATGAACAAGACTGTCGTCTATCACGACCCTTGTTTCTTGGGGAAACAGAACGGTGTGTACGACGAGCCTAGAAAAGTCATTGAGAGCATCAGGGGCGTTAAGCTCGTGGAGTTCGAGCGCTCTAGGGAGCGAAGCCTCTGCTGTGAGGGCGGCGGAGGGAGGATGTGGGTTGACATTCCGGGAGAGCGTCTCGCAGAAGTCCGAGTCAAAGATGCAGCTGAAGCGGGTGCCGAAATCTTAGCGGTCGCTTGTCCATTCTGCCTCTTAACTTTCGAAGACGCTGTCAAGACAGCGGGCTTGGAGGGAAAACTTCAAGTCTTAGACGTAGCTGAACTCGTTTCGCAGGCTATTTGACTCTCCCTTTTAAACTAGAATCCCCGCCTTCTCCGTGGGGGTTTTTGGAAAAATATAAACGCTAGTCTGCGGATTTAGATGCTTCTCTTAAAGAGCAATGTTAGGTGAACTCGTTGGAAACACTATCCCACGACATAGTTATAATGGGCGCAGGCATAGCTGGCTTAAGAGCCGCAATAGCCGCCGCCCAGTTAAACAACAAAATTGACATAGCCGTAGTCTCGAAAGTTTATCCAGTACGCTCGCACTCGGTCTGCGCCCAAGGAGGAACCGCCGCCGTGCTGAAAGAAGGCGACTCGTTCGACTTGCACGCCGCGGACACGGTGAAAGGGGCGGATTTCCTCGCAGACCAAGACATCGTTGAATTCTTCGTCAGAAAAGCTCCTGAAGAGATAATCGCATTAGACCATTGGGGACTACCTTGGAGCAGAACCGAAGACGGAAAAATAAACCAACGTCCCTTTGGCGGCCACACTTTTCCCCGAGCGTGCTTCGCTGCTGACATGACTGGTTTTCACGAAATGCACACGCTGGACGGGAAGGCTAAGACGTATAATAACATAACTTTCTACGACGAGTGGTTCGTCACCTCCATCGTAGTTGAAGACAATTCTGTGGCGGGGTTGACTGCTATTGAACTGAAGAGTGGCAAGATGTGTGCCTTGCGCGCAAAAGCCGTCGTGATGGCGACTGGCGGCCACGAGCGTATATATGAGTTCACAACTTTCTCGCACAGTGCCACGGGCGACGGGATGACTATGGCTTATCGTGCAGGGGCGCCTCTTGAAGACATGGAGTTTGTTCAATTCCACCCCACTGGGCTTGTTCCTTCTGGAGTGCTCATAACTGAAGGAGCTCGTGGAGAAGGCGGATACTTGGTCAACTCTCAGGGCGAGCGTTTCATGAAGCACTACGCGGCTGAGAAGATGGAACTGGGTCCCAGAGATATAGTTTCCAGAGCTGAGCAAACCGAGATTTTGGAGGGTCGAGGCTTAAAGGGACCCTATGGACCCTACATAGCCTTGGACCTGAGGCATCTGGGCGAGGAGAAGATAAACGAGAGACTGCCCCTCATACGTGACGTTGCCATAAAACTGGGCGGAGTCGACCCAGTAAACGAGCCTATTCCCATCAGGCCAGCAGCCCACTACTCCATGGGAGGCATCAAAGCTAACATAAGGGCGGAGACTCCTATTTCTGGGCTCTACGCCTCTGGCGAATGCTCATGCATGAGCTTGC
>CAZJAQ010000078.1:0-4887 GCA_964544285.1 uncultured Candidatus Bathyarchaeia archaeon | reverse complement strand
TGATCTTCGTTGAAGAATAGTATCTTCTTGTGGAAGCCCTTTGGAATCGCCTGCCTTAAATACTCATCACGGTAATCGTAAAAAGTGCCTCTCCTTCTTTGGAAGCGTCTTCCGTATGCATCTCTTCTAGTATGAAACAAACATCTGTAAAGGTAACCCTCATATTCAGAGTTCAGGGTTGCATCTACGATTTGAGTTGCAGAGTCTACTTTCATCTCAAAACGCACCTATCCAACTCACAAGAGAGGAGAGGTTTGAGGAAGTGGAAGCCCCATTTGTTTAAAGCCATTTTCTGAAGTCAGCGTTTGAACTGGTCGATTTCTTCCTGTATCGCCTTCTTCACAGCCTCTTCAGAAGCAGGACCGAACATCTTGAGCTTGCCGTTGATTAAGGGGTCTGTGGTTCCGTATTTTCTCACCGTGTCCAGCGTTGCCTCGATTTCAACTATCTTAACCTTGTCTCCGAAGCTTTTGGCAACCTTCTTCACTAAGTGGTACATGTGGGCGCTCACTGGACAGAAGAAAGTGTCGAATAGAGTCACCTCGACCTTCTCCTTCGAGGGTTTGTAATTAATGTCCACGATTTTTACTTTGACGTCTTTTTTGTTAAGAGGAAAATACATGAGCTTTAATGGCGGATGTTCCTTGACTATCTTGAACCCCTGCTTCTGGAAGAGTTCATAGTGCATCCATTCCTTGAAGTCCGACGCGTCGACCAGTATGCCCTTATACCCTTGTTTTTTGAGGTCGTCTTTCACGTAGTCGAGCATCATCTTGCCGTACCCCTTGCGCATGTAGTCACGCAGGAGTTCGGTGCAGTAGATGCAGGCAACTCTTGGCTCTGTCTCGTACGCGACGAGGGCGTTTTCCGACGTTCCATAGTAAACATGCCCCACAACCCTGTCACCGTCGAGCAGATGGTAGCCTTCAACGTGCTTGCCCAAGTTTTTCTTAAACCATTCCTTCGACTCTGGCAGAGACTCCGCCCAAGAAACGTCAGGTGGGACCTCAGTCATGCAGCAATAGGTTGCCCCCAAATCACGTAACGTTACCTTCTTAACTTGCATACACTCTGCCTCTGATTCTACTCTGCGTCTGCTGTCCTTTTAATCGTTGCGACAAGAACGCGCTTGTGGTTTCGGGCATCCTAAGCAAATGAGTGGTATGTTTCTACAGTTTTCCTTCAACTTGAATTTTGCGAAGAGCAGCCAAATAGGCAAACGCGCCCACTATGGTGAAGGGAACACTTGCCAGAAGGATTTTGACCAAGAAGCCAGGTTCGATGGGGATGCCAGCGAAAGTGTACTGGCGGAGGGCTTCGGCAGCCAAACTCAGCGGGTTCGCAACAACAACACTGACTAATACTGGTGGTAGGAACCTCTGAATTACGTCTAGTGGGTAATACACTGTGCTCAGGGTTAGGAGGACGATTTGCACGATGTTCTGGAAAGCAAAGAAGAACTCTCCATGAGTAGAAGCAAACGCGGCAAGCGTAGCTGCGATGCCCGCCAACCCCATAGCCAAGACAAAGAGGAAGGGCAACAGCATAAGGGCACTCCAAATCGCCTGAGCGGGAAGGACGATTAGGGCGATGGTCATGAGAGAACTCGCATACACTAAGGCAGCCGTGCCCCCGGCTAGAAGATAAGCTATGACTAGACCGTGAGTGCTGACGGGTAGGGATAATTCGTACTGTATCACGCCCTCTCGCAGTGCCAGCCAGATTCGCCTGCCGGTGTCTAAAGAAGCGGCGAAGAGCCCCATGATAATGACCGCGGGCACGAAGTAGGTGAAGTAGTCGATATCCATCATCCTCTTGTAAACGAGCGCAACCACGAGCATGTCTGAGAGGTTGAGGCTTAGGAGTACAGCCATGAGCCACTTCGTCCTGAAGAAATAAGAGAAATCGTTGCGCGCCAAAGCTAGAATGACGCGAAGTTCACTCATCCGCTCTTAACCCCCTCCACGAGCCTCTGAATAAGAACCACACCCAAACCCAAAGTACTGACCGCCAGAGCCGCCAGCACAGCCACGGCAATGTAGGGGTCTAAGAGAATACTCGGGTCAAACCCCAAGAGGAAACGAACCAAGTCTGACCCATACGTAAGCGGGCTGAAGGCTGCTGCCGAAGCGTACTGAGGAGGCAAGACTATGAAGGGGTACAACACAGTGCTGAAACGAATGATTATGGTGCTCAAGCCCGTGACAAACGCCGTGTAGAGGTCGGATGACTTGAAGGCTATGAAAGACAAGCCCAACATCAAGCCCGCTACGCCGAAGCCGAGCCAGAATAACGCTAGCACGCAGGCAACCACAGAAATCCACGTGAGGTTTCCTATGAGCAGCAACGTAACCGTCAGGGGAACCGCTAGCATCAGAGCCAGCTCCACACCTCCCTGCAGAGCGATGGTCAAGAACAACTGCGACCGCGAAATAGGAAGACTCAGCAAGTATGGTAACCGTCCTTCATGAGCATGCTCAACGAAATGTCGCCCAGTATGAGAACCCATCTCAAAGGTCAACATAATCACCAAACCCACGGCAAAAAACTGCCTGTAATCGCCAATCAACGGGTTTGTGACGAGTTGGGAAATTATCGCACCGTACACGCCCACTTGAACCAAGAAGACAGCCCACTCCATGATTATCCAGACTGGAGGCTTGAGCTCTGGCTTCAAGTCAAACCAGACGATGCGGATTATGTTACTCATCCACTGTCCCCTCTCAGAGCGCGTCCAGTGAAATGGAGGAAGACATCGTCTAAGGAGGGTTCAGTTATTCTAATTGATAGAATGCGAGCCTTGTTTCGGTAGCAAGCGTCTGTCATCTTGGGCACCCACGACTCCGCCATGGACACGTAGGCTTTGAAGTGGCTCGAATCCGAGTTTGTTATCTTCACCGTTCCCTCTATTTGGCTCAGAGTCTTTTCCAAAGCTTGCGGGTCTGGAGCGTCGATTTCGAGCTCAACTATGTCGCCACCCGTTATGCTGTCCTTAAGCTGCCTGACAGTGTCGCACACGATTTTGTTCCCCAAGTCCAGCACGGTCACACGGTCAGCTAAGTACTCTGCTTCGCGGACTTCATTCGTGGCGACGAGTATGGTGGAACCCTCGTCTCGCAGCTTTTGGATTTGCTCCCAGATCTGGCGTTTTCCACGCAAGTCGACTTGGCTGGTGGGTTCGTCCAGAATGGCGAACTTGGGGCGTTGGACGAGGACTTTAGCAACCTCTAGCCGCTTCGCTTGTCCGCCTGAAAGATGCATGAAGAGTTTGTTTCGAGCATCCCAAAGCTCCAAGTCCTTGAAGATGCTCTCTATCAAGGCATCACGTTTTGCCTTGGGAACACCGCACACGTTCGCGTGGAAGCGCAGTATGTCTGCAGGTTTGTGGCGCCAGAACCCCCTCGCATCCTGAAATGCTATGCCCAGTATCTGGCGTACACGCGTGGGCTGGGCTGATACATCTAATCCCATCACCTTCGCCTGCCCCGACGTTGGTTTAAGGACTGTAGCGAGAATGAGGAGAAGTGTTGTTTTTCCCGAGCCGTTGGGTCCAAGGAGCACCATAATTTCGTTCTCGTCGATGGTGAAGTCTAAGTTTTTGAGAGCATACGCCTTGCCGTAACGTTTTGTTAGGCTCTTGGTTTCAACGGCGTACATTGTTGTATTCCAGCGTCATGACTGTTGAAAGGATAGAAGGGTAATGAGAGTCTGGAAAATAAACATAGTGGTGCTCTCTGGAGAGTACGGAACCCAATAAAGCAGAGTTTCTTCACGCAAAACAAGAAAGCTAGTTCTTCTATCTGTTGTGCCGTTTGTTTCTTTCCTGCTTTTCCGCGCTCTTGCGCCAGTCTCGCTTTCTCTGCGTCTTTATCATGGCTCTGCCGTAGGCGGGTGAGGGAAAGTTTTCTCGGTACTGGCTGATATTCCTGTAAAAGGTCTGGTAGTCTATCTTATTCTGCTGGAGAGCGGTGATGTTCTCGTTTAGCTGTCTCTTGGCTTCGGGGCTGGTTGCCTTGTCATACGCATTCGAGTAGGCGAGATAGGCTGCGTGGAACTGAAAATCAGACGGGTTGTCTATCAAGAGTTTCGCAGGCGGAGTCTCTTTTTTGCTTTCTGTTTCCTCTGTCATGGGTTTCCAAGCTTTGGTATACCCCAGAATAGTAAGCTTGCCTTTTATAGATAGCGCTTCCGCCTAACAATTCATGCGAGAGCTACAAACCTACCTGACTCCTAAAAGGCAGGTGTAGTCTCTACGCTGAGAACACGCCAATATTCCCAGAGTTAGTTTTATTAGTGGCGGTCACAATGTTTATATTGGGAAATCTCTCTTCTGATTTCCCCTTAGCGACTAGTCATCGCTATCTATCAACGTCAGAACACGCCCCGTAACTCTTCCGGCGGCGGCGTCAACCACGACATTAAAGGCGCTTAAGAACGCCCTACGGATGACAAGCGGTTGACCTCCAGTTACGGGGACAAACAAGAATGGAGACCTGATAACCAAAGTTAGGTCTGACATGGGCTTAGCGCACACAAACAACCCCCAAATCCAACCCACAGTAAGCGGCAAAACTCCCAACACTACAAATCCGGTTGATCCTGCCGGACCCTACTGCTATCGGGATAGGACTAAGACATGCTTGTCGTGTGTCTCCCAGCCACGACGGAGACACGGCACACGGCTCAGTAACATGTGGCTAACCTACCCTCAGGACAGGGACAACCCCGGGAAACTGGGGCTAATCCCTGATAGGTGTGGGCTCCTGGAATGGACCCATGCTCAAAGGGCGTTTGAATCATGCTTTAGGCGTCGCCTCAGGATGGGGCCGCATCCGATCAGGTTGTTGGCGAGGTAACGGCTCACCAAGCCTATAACCGGTACGGGCC
>CAZJAQ010000077.1:0-4901 GCA_964544285.1 uncultured Candidatus Bathyarchaeia archaeon | reverse complement strand
TTAATAGGTAGTCGGTGAGCAGGACGAGGGAAACAGTCCCAGCAACCAACACCACAAACTCAATGACTCTTGACAGGAAGTTGCCCAAGGATTCTATCGCAGACACCTTGCTTTCCCCCATCATTTTTTGGTGTTTTCTCCTCTATGTGGTTTATGGGAGGTTGGTTGCGATGATTTCGTGCTTGTTTCCGACAGCGGTTTCCACTTGGATGATGTAGGTTCCGCCTCCCCAGTAGTAGTCCAGTATGATGGCGTTGAGGGTGTTGGCGGAGAGCCACTCCCTCATGTCGAAGGTTTCTGCGCCTACCCTCACCCTCGTCACGATGGCGGGCGTCTCGCCCAGGTTTTTAAACCGTAAAGCGATGTAGCGGTAGTCGCTTGGCAGCCAGCCGAAGTCGTAGTCTACGAACGTTAGGTTCTCTGGTTTTACAGACTCGTCTTCGACGCTCATTATGAAGGGAAAGCTGTTGCCGCTCGCAGTGCCTATGGTGAGGTTGTAGTGTTTGCCCCTGTCAAAAACCAAGTCTCGGGGAGCAATGAAGAACCACTCACCCGTGTTGGATGCCATAAAAGGGCTGTCGTAGCATCCCCATTCTTCCTGTTTCAGCAGAGTTCCGTTAACCCAAACCTCGCGGATAGTCAATTCTTTGGTTCCGTTGTTGAAAAGGTGGAATGAAACTTGCTTGACCTCGCCTTCAGAGTTGGAAGTCCATCCCCAAAAACTGTAAATCTCCAGCCGCTCAAACCTCAGCAACGGGTCGACTGCAAACTGGTAGACACACACGCCAACTACAATTAACAACAGCGCAACTAGAACAAGCAAACCTTTCTTCTCTCTCAGCACCTTCCCCTCAACAAATGAATTCGTCGCAAATCTTATAAGTTTATTGCAAAGGAAACCAAACATCTAAAGAATAAAAGAATAAATGAAAAGATTCAACAATATTGTTACTAGGACATGCCAATGCTTTAGCGAGCTTGGTCGAGTTCCCGTTCCCGCTGACTCCTATTTCTCTCCCGCCTCTTCTTCCGCTCTATCTCTTCCTCAGTCTCACTTCTGTATCGATACTTGATGGCATTAGTCCGCACCGCTACGAGGGTCAGAAGATACCACAGCTCGTCTGGCCAACGCCTGCGTTTTCTTTCGTTTTTATTCTTCTGCATCGGCTTAACCAGTTACTAAAATGCTAAGAGAACGAAGCCGCTCTTAATCGTTTCGCAGTCAAAGACCGCTCCAAACGACTAGTCTTCCGCAGTTATGATACTAGAGAGAATGTTTCTGTTAAGAAGTTGGGAACAACTGCTTAGTTACATGATTTTGTCGTGGAAGAGCTTCAAGGGGTCCTCGATGGAAGGACTCCCACGGACGGCGATAACCATTCTCTTAACGCCCAATTCTTCTACTTGCATGATTTTTTCTTTCACGTCTTCTACGTAGCCGATGAAAGAGTCCTTCAAGACTTGTTCCTTAGTGAGTGGCTGGTTCTGTTGCCTTGCCTGTTCAACCATTTGATTGACGATTTTTTCCAACTCTTCTTCACTGTTGACAAGAGTAACCACGTTAAAAGCAGAGATTTCAAACTCCTCAGGATTCCTACCGAATTCCCGAAGCTTTGAAACAATGAAGTCAACTCTTTCCTTCAGTGCGCCAACACCTCGGTGTGGAATGTTAATTCCATCGGCTTCACGGCAAGCAATCGTGATGAGCCTGTCCTTCACCGCACCCACGACAATCTGTGGTCGAGGCTTCTGAACGGGTTTGGGAAAATTCCTGCAATTCTCTAACTTCCAAAACCTGCCCTCAAAGCTTGTTGCTTCTTCTGAGAAGAGATTCTTGAAAATAGTCAGAGATTCTTCAAGCTCGTCTACACGTTGCCCAGCAGACGGGAAAGGATAGCCATAGGCTTTGTACTCCTCTTCATACCAGCCAGTGCCAATCCAGAGGAGAGCACGCCCATTGGAAACGTGGTCAATCGAAGAAATCATCTTCGCGGTTAACGCTGGATTGCGGAAAGAGTTGGCTAGAACGACGTGACCAATCTTGACTTTTCGAGTTTCAGCTGCGATAGCACTCATGAGAATCATGGCTTCAAGATAGGGTTGTTTCCTTTCAGGGTCAAAACCAATCAAATGGTCGTTGACGTGAACAGAGTCAAACCCATACTCTTCTGCCAAGAGGGCGAGATTCCTAATCTCTGGATAAGTGTATGCAGTTCGGATGTAGTAGCCGTATTTCATAAAATAGAGTGAACTCATCTTCCTAATATTCGTTAAACAAGCTAGGAAAGTGTTCACTAATTTTGGAGGAGTTGCGAGTGGAGGGGGGAGATAGGGAATTAATGAAGAGTTGTTATTAGATGTAGTTGTCTACATCTATACCTCCGACTCGCAATAATAAATTCGCACAGCATACTTAATAATCTTTATTATCAAACGAGAACACATACAACTATCATAAAGGAACCAAAGCACGAAATATTGATAAACCTAATGCACGTACACTAAAAAAAGATACATCAACATAACGTCTTCCAAACCCTCAACAAAAACCATACATCCGCACCTAATAGGACGGTCTAGACCAAACGCAGAGAACACAAAAGCAGCAAACCCACAACCAGCCAACACCTAACCCCGACAAGAAGATAACTTTTTAGGCAATCCAACAACTCTATCTATCCCAACTCCCGACAAAGAGGCACCTAAACATTGACCCCTCAAAAGCCCAAAAAAAGCAACAAACTCACAAGACAACAAAGAAGATGGGAAAGAACCACAGTCCCCAACTGGCTGAAACGCCACCCAGAAAGAAAGAAAGAATTCAGAAACATCTCAGAAATCCCGATAAAACGGCTCTACACACCCCTAGACACAAGAAAACTCGACTACACGAGAGACTTGGGATTCCCAGGAGAATACCCCTTCACCCGCGGCGTACACGCAACGATGTACCGAGGACGCCTATGGACCATGCGCCAATTCAGCGGCTTCGGCACGGCAGAACAAACGAATAAACGCTTCAAGTACCTCCTCAGAGAAGGAGAAACTGGACTCAGCATCGCCTTTGACTACCCCACCATCATGGGCTACGACTCCGACCACCCCAAGGCAGAGGGCGAAGTAGGCAGGTGCGGCGTCGCAGTCGCATCCCTCAAAGACTTCGAAACCCTCTTCGAAGGAATCCCCCTCGACAAAGTCACCACCAGCATGACCATAAACGGCCCCGCAGCCATGCTCCTCGCAATGTACGTCGCCATAGGAGACAAACAAGGCGTCCCACACACCATGATTGGAGGCACGACACAAAACGACCTTCTGAAAGAATTCTTCGCCCAAAAACTCTGCATATTCCCCCCACAACCCTCAGTCAAACTCGTGACCGACATCGTGGAATACTGCACAAAACACCTGCCCAACTGGAACCCCATAAGCATAAGCGGCTACCACATCCGCGAAGCAGGCTCCAACGCCGTACAAGAACTAGCCTTCACCCTCTACGACGGCATCGCTTACGTAGAAGCAGCCGCCGAACGAGGACTAAAAGTAGACGATTTCGCCCCGCGCTTGAGCTTCTTCTTCGCCAGCCACAACGACTTCTTCGAAGAAATCGCCAAGTTCCGCGCCGCCCGCAGGCTATGGGCGAGGCTCATGAAAGAAAGGTTCCACGCCAAGAAGCCACGTTCCATGTGGATGCGCATGCACGTCCAAACCTCGGGCTGCACGTTGACAGCCACTCAGCCCTTGAACAACATCATCCGCGTCACACTGCAATCCCTCGCAGCCATACTCGGTGGAACCCAAAGCCTCCACACGAACAGCCACGACGAAGCCTTATGCTTGCCCACCGACGAAGCCGTCCGAATAGCCCTGCGAATACAACAGATAATCGCCCACGAAAGCGGAGTCCCAAACACGGTAGATCCCCAAGGCGGAAGCTACTACGTGGAGGCGCTGACCAACCAGATGGAAGAAAAAGCCGTGGAATACATCGAAAAAATAGACAACATGGGCGGCGTCTACGAAGCCATAGAAAGAGGCTTCTTCCAGAAAGAAATCGCCGACAGCGCCTACAAATACCAACGAGAAATCGAGAACAAAGAGAGAACACTGGTAGGCGTGAACGAGTATTTCATCGAAGAACCCGAATGTCCCATCGAGCTTCTACGCATAGACCCCAGAGTCGAGGAGGAACAGGTGGCGAAACTCCAGAAGCTTCGACGCACACGCAACAACAAAAGAGTAAGAACAGTCTTAGACAGACTCCACGACGCCGCAGATAAGGACGAAAACTTGATGCCCACGATAATCGAAGCCGTAAAAGCTTATGCCACTCTAGGCGAAATAACAGATGTTCTTAGAAAGGTCTATGGAGAATATAAGGAACTGATAGTGGTTTAGGAGAGTTGACACGTGCAAGAGAAAAAAATCCGAGTCCTCATAGCAAAACCCGGGTTAGACAGCCACGACAGAGGCGCAAAAGTCGTAGCCAGAGCCCTAAGAGACGCTGGAATGGAAGTCATCTACACCGGGCTTCGACAAACCCCCGAACAAATAGCAGAAACCGCCCTCCAAGAAGACGTCGACGTCCTGGGACTAAGCATACTCTCAGGCGCCCACATGACCCTTTTCCCAAGAATAGTGAAGCTGATAAAAAAGAAAGGGTTGAATGACGTCCTCGTGTTCGCCGGCGGCATAATACCCGAAGAAGACATACCACCCCTAAGGAAGCTTGGAATAAAAGAAATCTTCGGACCCGGAACCCCCACGGAAACCGTTGTCCGCTTCGTCAAAGAACATGTAGAAAAAAGCCGTTGAAAAAAATTGGATACAGCCCAACAGCTTGCCGATGCGGTGCTGAGAGGAGAACGCCGAGCCATAGCAAGAGCGATAACCCTCGCGGA
>CAZJAQ010000076.1:0-5027 GCA_964544285.1 uncultured Candidatus Bathyarchaeia archaeon | reverse complement strand
CCGACTTTATGCGTCTCTGCGAGGAACAAACAGGCGGCAAAGTAAAGGTAAACGATTTTTATCCAGTCCCCACCGTGGTGCCAATCGCCCAAGCCATCGGCGCAATAAAGCATAAACGTTACGTCGAATTCACCGCGCATCCCCACTGCGGTATGGCTACTTACCTTTTCGTCGAGGATGGCGAAATAACGCCGATTACGCGTTATGGGAATGTTAACAAGTTTGTTAAAACCATGGAGAAAGTCTACGAAGAAGCTCAGAAAGGGCATGATGCTAGAGCGAAGATGCGTTTGCTCGGCGCTTTGCGGCACGTTAAATTTGGTATGTTGAGGAAGTATATTCTTCCAGTCTTGAGAAGTGGAAGTTACGAAGCCCTCGGTGACCTTCAAAGGAAAGCTATACTGCTCTCTTCGATGCATTTTATGGACCCCTACAACTTTGACCTAGAGAGAGTGCAACGGTGTTGCATTCACTATGCCGTGCCCGACGGGCGCATTATCCCCTTCTGCACGATGAACAGCATCCATAGGCAGGAAGTTGAAAAAAGGCTGGGCGTTCCGTTATCTCGATGGCAGAAAGAACACAAGCAAAGAATCGCTGCAGTAGCGTGACGGAAAAAAGGCTATAAGGAGCATCGCCTTTTTCTCGAACAACGGAGGACATGAGTATGGGTGGAAAAAAGAGGCTCTCTCTAAAACAGATGGAAAAAGCCGCAGAGAAGAAAGATGCCAAAAAGGAAAAAAAAGCTGCAGCAGCGCCCAGCGAAAGGAAGTCGGTTCCTGGAATAACCACGCCTAACCTAAAGAGCGACAAGGTTGTGGGCGAGCTGAAGAAGATGAAAGTAATAACGCCCTATGCTGTTGCTTCTCGTTTCGACCTGCGCTTGAGCGTTGCCAGAGACTTTCTGAAAGAGTTGGAGCATCAAGGTGTGGTTGAATTTATCTCGAAGAGCCGCAACATCAAAATATACAAGCCAGTGGGCTGATTCGCCTAAGCTCTGAAGGAGAGACGACGATGACCTCTCGTTTTCCCAGACAAGTCTACACGGACGATGAGGTTGAAAAAGCAAGAAAACTCGTCGAATCTGGATATAGACACAGGCTAACTGTGAAGGGAAGCCCCACCTTCAAGAAGAGAGTGGAGGAAGCTCTGAAACACGTAAAAACCGCGGGGTATTACGATTTTTTAAGAACCTACATCAAACAGATTGTTGAAATCGGCGGCTTCAGCCAACTCCGCGAAACCGAAGCAGCTATTTGGGCAAACCTGCAATTGCTGGAAAATCCCGTGGAAGCGGCAGGGTTCTTTGTCCAGAAGGCGTGGCAGATGAAAGAGTTCTTGGAAAGAAAGATGTACTACGGCGGATTGGCTGAAGCGAGAAGCGTTGAAAAACAAATCGAGTTTCTGAAAGCCCTAAGAATGAAATCAAAGAATCATTCAGTGAAAGACGAATGTGAGAGAATTTTGAAGAGATGGGCTGAAAGCACGTATGTTTTTTAATGCTGTCTATCTTCTTTCAACTTTTATTCTGGTTCCGCTCTTCGCCTCGGCAAAAGCCTCTAGGTTTTTGGTCACCTTCCCGATGATATTAACGGGGCTGTAGGGCTGAGAGTTGCCGAAGAAGATGCAGAGAGCGTTTCCCATGGGCCAGAATGCAATCGTGCCTTTCTCAACTCTTGGTTTAGCTTTTTCGTCTCCCATCTTAACTGGGATTTCGAAGTAAACCTCTTCCTTCCACAGGGCTGCTCTGCCTACTATCGGAAGCGTCTTCGTGATAGTGTCGACAGTTCTTGGAGCTAAGTGGCGTATCAGCTCGCCTTCGGCTCCCCCGATGTTTTCTATGGTGAATTTTATCGGTATGCGGGTTATGCTCTCTTCAGCCATTCGAATCACTTGTGAAAATGTTGTCTCAGTATGTCTTCTAAGGTGGGGGTGCTCAGTTCCTTTAGGTCGTATTTCGCTCTGACTGCGGGTTTGTTGATGTGTAAAACGCGCCTCAAGTCTATCGGGGTGCCGATTAACACTATGTCGCAGGGGGTCTTGTTTATCGTGCTTTCAAGTTCTTTAATCTGTTCTTTGCCGTATCCGACGGCGGGAAGCAGCGTTCCCAGATGCGGATATTTGTTGAAAGTCTCTACTATCGAGCCCGTTGCGTAGGGTCTCGGGTCGACAATCTCGCTCGCGCCCAATTTTCTAGCCACGATTACTCCGGCGCCGTAAGCCATGTTCCCATGAGTCAGCGTGGGTCCGTCTTCCACCACGAGAACCTTTTTCCCTTTAATTGACGCTGGGTTGTCTACGGTGATTGGAGAAGATGCTTCGATGATTAGGGCGTCGGGGTTTGCCATTTTAATGTTTTTCTGGACAGTCTCTATGCCCTCGGGGTTGGCGGTGTCAACCTTGTTGATAATTACTACGTCTGCCATCCTGAGGTTTGCTTCTCCCGGATAGTATGATAGCTCGTGACCCGGTCTGTGAGGGTCGACTACGACAATTTGGAGGTTGGAGTGGTAAAAAGAGAGGTCGTTGTTTCCTCCATCCCAGACGACTATGTCTGCTTCTTTCTCCGCTTCCCTCAGAATTCTTTCATAGTCTACACCGGCAAAAACTAGGATGCCCTCGGCGATGTGGGGTTCGTATTCCTCTCTTTCCTCGATGGTGCAATCATGTTTGTCGAGGTCTTCGTAAGACGCGAATCGCTGCCAAACCTGCTTCGCAAGGTCTCCGTAGGGCATCGGATGCCTGATAACAGCCACTCTGAAGCCCATTTTCTTCAGTAAAGCAGCCACTTTACGCGAAGTCTGGCTTTTTCCAGAACCAGTCCTAACGGCGCAGACAGAGACCACGGGAACTTTTGCCTTCAACATCGTCGTGGACGGACCCATGAGCCTGAAGTCTGCTCCGCACGCCAGTACCAAGGATGCTCGATGCATGACGTATTCGTGGGACACATCACTGTAAGCGAAAACAACTTCGCTGACTTCGTGGTTCTTTATGAGTTCGGGCAATTTCTCTTCAGGATATATGGAGATTCCCTGTGGGTATTCTGGTCCTGCCAGTTCTGGCGGATAGCTTCGCTCTTCGATCCCAGGGATTTGAGTGGCTGTGAAGGCTACGACTTCGTAATGATCGTTGTTTCGGAAGTAGACGTTGAAGTTGTGAAAGTCTCTACCGGCTGCGCCCATTATGATTACTTTGGTTTTTTTCATGAAAGAACCCCTACTCATTTTAAGTGCTAAAGTTGGGGTGTGGAGTAGTATCCTTTTTTTCATTCCATATAAACCTTTACGAGATTAGAGTGTTGCTGATGCCCCTATGTTAACGGATGCGGATGCTACAAAAAAAGGACTCGTTATAATCTGAGTCTCCTTCTCTCTATCTTACGGTAAATTTATCTGTTGTGCTGTTGTCTTAGTAAAACGGCGTGGAGGCTTGGATGTGCTGGTTGCCTTAATCCTTCTAATCGTGTTTCTGATTGTTTTGAACCAGTCTAGTCATCTGGCAATCACCAACGCACTCAAGGTCTCAAACATCACAAGACTTGGAAAAACCACAGTTGGTTTTATCATTATAGCTTTTTCAACCTCTATCCCAGAGCTAAGTGTGGCTTTGATTTCGGCTCTTGGAGGCGAAGAGAAAACCGCGGTCTCTGTTGGGAACGTCATAGGCTCAAACGTGGTGAACGTTTGCTTGATAATCGGGTTAGCCGCACTATTGGTTGCTTTGCGGAGGCGTTCAACCACTGTGAGAATGGTTCCTTCCATGGCTAAGGAGGAATTTGGGAGTCTCTACTTTGGTCTCTTTATAGCTTCGATCGTCCCCTTGACGTTGGTGTATCTCGCTTTTGCGAGTCGACTCATAGGCTTAATTTTGGTGTTAATTTTTGGTTTCTACACGTACCAACTGTCAAGAGTTCGAATCCCACTTGAAAATGCACAGAGCGTTTCAGAAGAAATGAAGAAGAAGCTCCGTCTGTATGTTGGTCTCACCTTCTTGGGTGTTGCTGGAGTTGTTCTGAGCGCATACTTCATCGTTGAATCTTCGGTGACCATAGCTGAACTCGCAGGCATTTCAAAGTCGTTGATAGGTGCGACTGTCATCGCTTTCGGCACGAGCTTGCCAGAATTCTCCATCGGCGTAAGGGCGTTTCTCAAGGGGCATTCAGCGTTGGCTTTAGGGGAGATCGTGGGAAGTTGCTTCATAAACATAACACTGATACTGGGGATTACGCTACTTGCTTCGCCCTTTTCAGTACAGAATATGAGCTTTTTTACCGACCTAGTCATCTTCTCTCTGATTGCCAACCTCCTTTTATGGTACTTCCTGTCACAGGAAAAGCTCGGCTGGAAAGAAGGTGCGATTCTTCTGTTTGTCTACATACTTTTCCTAGCGACCACTCTGGGTGCCATAAATCTACGCCCACAAACTGATTAGACATTATATACTTGAACGGTAGACACCTGTTACCTAACGAACCATAGTCATGCGAGAATGCTTGGAGCAAAGTTTATATTTCTGCTGAAAATTGCTTACTCTAGCAATTTATCGTAATGGAGTAATGAAAAATGGCGTATTTGACCACTCAGGGCGGACAACCAATACTGATTCTCAGGGAAGGAACTGGTCGACGACGTGGACGCGAGGCTCAGAAAAATAACATCATGGCGGCACGAATTATAGGCGAGGTACTGCGCACCACGCTTGGACCCCGAGGGATGGATAAGATGCTCATCGACTCTTTGGGCGACATAACGATAACGAACGACGGTGCAGCCATCCTCGACGAAGTGGAGGTTGAACACCCAGCAGCCAAGATGATGGTAGAGGTGGCTAAGACTCAAGATGACATGGTGGGCGACGGAACAACCACAGCCGTTGTCCTAGCAAGCGAACTCCTGAAACGCGCCGAAGAACTCTTAGACCAAAACATCCACCCCCTCATAATCGTCAGCGGTTTCCGCAAAGCAGCAACAAAAGCAGTCGAACTCCTCGAAAAAATAAGCATCCCCGTAGACATAGAGGACCGA
>CAZJAQ010000075.1:0-5338 GCA_964544285.1 uncultured Candidatus Bathyarchaeia archaeon | reverse complement strand
TTAGCACTTGTTTCTGGGACACGGGTTGCCTGTAAGCTATGTAGGAAAGAGTCTTCAACGGGCCAGTAGTCAAGAGGGGGCGTAGGGATAGCCGTTGCACCCGTGGAGAATATTCCACTTTCAGCTGCATGACGAAACGCTCATCTTCCAACTCTAATATTTGCAGACTAGTGTTTCGACTCTCGTATTCTTGCTTCAAACTGCGTGCAAGCTGTTGCACCAGATTTTTTGACCTTGTCCCGATAACAGAGGCAAGAGTTTTCAAGTCTAATGGTCTGCCGGCGACGTACAGCGCCGCCTCAATCAACGCCAGCCGCTGTTTCTGTCTGTCTGTTTCTGGCGGTTCTGCGCTAGGCAAGGGCTGCTCTGTTTCCCTCAACAAACTCGTTTCCCTCCGTAGAGATGTAGATTTCGCCGAACTCTTCTTCCTGCCACAGCCATATTTTTCGGCTTTGAGCCAGAAACAGGAGGAGGATGAAGGTGCGGATTGCTTCAATCCTATCCTTGTCAAACACTAGGCTCGTGAAGTTCAAGAAGGGCTTCCCCTTGGCGAGGCGGAGAATGTCGTCGTATAGCTGTTCCATCAGGTTCTCGATTTCCATCAGATAGCGGTCGATTTCAGGCATGATTTCGGACGGTGAGGGCAGAATGGGCTCCAAACGAGGCGTCAAGGGTAACAGTTTTTCGCCCTTCAAAACCGTGTCAAGAGCTTCCAAGAGCTGCTCAATCGTGGTAGAAGTCAACTCATACCGTAATGGAAGGAAAATCGGTGGGGGAATGAAGTCTGGTGGAAGTTTAGGCGGTGCTGGGGGCTCTTCAAGCTTCAACAAGAGCTTCGACTTCATCAAGTATATGAAAGCAGAGGAGTCTAAAGCCACGCCCGAAGCACGGAAGTCGATTTCTCCTTGCTTCTGCATCTCATCCAAGAAAGATGCCAAGAGGAAGGATATGTTAACGTTCCAGGGCTTCACTTTCTCCAGCTTGTGAATCTCAAAGAGAATGTTCCAAGGAGGCTGCAGATAGAAGGGCTTCCTCGCGGTCACTGGGCTTTAGCCTCCGTGAACGTGGCTGAAACTACGTTAGAGGCTCCGTCACGCATGTAGACTCCATATACTTTCTGAGCTTTGTTAACCATTTCAGGCTTCAGCGTAACCGCTATGAACTGCGACTTGTCCGCCTCCTCTGCCAAAAGCTCCCCGAGTTTAGCTACGTAGAAAGCGTCTAGGTGAGCGTCGATCTCGTCGAGAACGTAGAAAGCGGCTGGTGTAAACTCTTGAATGGCGAGCAGAAACGCCACCGCTGCGACAGACCTTTCCCCGCCGCTGGCACCACTTACGAGTATAGGGGGCTTGTTGGGAAACTCGACTATCATGTCAATCCCCCCAGCGAACGGTTCATCTAGGTCCTCCAGTTTAAGCTCCGCTTGACCGCCATCAG
Organism: uncultured Candidatus Bathyarchaeia archaeon; assembly: GCA_964544285.1. Lineage (GTDB taxonomy): Archaea > Thermoproteota > Bathyarchaeia > Bathyarchaeales > SOJC01 > CAYGVX01. The sequence continues at coordinate 3,901 of CAZJAQ010000075.1, read as the reverse complement.
TTAATTTTGAGAAGTATTTTCCCAAGTTTATGTTTATTTTTCCGAAAGCCTCCATGAAAACTGCGCGTTTTCGGCGTTCAACTTCGTTCATGAAATTTACTATCGATTGTTTTTCACGTTCCAGTTCGTTCATGCGCAGTGATAGTTCTTTGTAGCGTGAGATTTGTTCAGTGTAATGAGAGAGGGCGAGCTGGTTGACTGCTCCTAAGCGTTCCAGTTCGAACTTCATCATTCGCAGGGAAGTTTCAGCCTCCTCAAGCTGCTCAGAGGCTATTACCAACGCTCTTTCGTAGCCATATTCTCTCAGCTGGCGTTCAAAATTCCCGAGTTCCAGCTGCGATGTTTGAAGGGAAAGCTGAAGCTGGTTGAGCAGGCGTTCTGCAAGCTCATACTCAGCATCTACTTTTCTCAGTTCCTTGTCAATATCATCAATTTGCACCGTAAATTTCTTCGCTTCTTCTCTTGCACTGAGGACAGTGCGAGAAAGCTCTTCGCGTGACTTTTCAAGCGTCAAAAGCTCCTCTTTTAACTGCTCTCGTTCCTGCAACGCCTCGTTAACTTCTTTCTCCACAACTGCGAGCTGCTTCTCCACTTTTGTGAGTTGAACTTTTACGTTTTTGTAGCCTAAACTCAAGACGTTGTCGTATTTAGACTGCAGCGTCGACAGTTCTGTCTCCACGCTGCCAAGGTTTTGTCTAAGTGTTATGATGTTCTCGGCCAACTTATCCCGTCTAACTTCAAGCTCCTGAATGTGCGTAGGGTCGGTTTTTCGCCTCAGTTCGACTAATTTACCCCGCAGTGTTTGCATTTCTTTCCGAATTGCGTGACGTTGAGCTTTTTGGAGTCCGATTTCCGTATTTTCCTTCTCCAGCTTTGCTTGTACACCTAGGACGTGAAAGCCTATTCGTCGAAGGTTTCTTTTTGTGATTTTGACGCTTTTCTTCCCTCTAGCTATTTCAGCGTCGAGAGTGGCGATGGCTTCAGACAACCGCGCTATCTCGTTTCTGGTCTGCTCTATTTCTTCTTCGAAGAATGAAACGTCTTTTCCTCTCTTTGATAAATGCTCATGGAGGGCACTCACTGCTTCGTCCAAGCTTTTGATGGCGTTCTCGCTTGGAATTATCGTGGAGAAATCTATAGGTTCCCTGAAAAAGCCGCTTTCCAGCCCTCCCCCCGCTTCATAAACGTCTCCCTCTATCGTTACCCCTCTGAACCCTTTTCTGCAAACTTCCAACGCTGTCTTCTCATCACTCGTGACAAGAGTGTCGCCAAAAACGAAGTCAATGGCTGGCTCGTGTTCCCTCGCACACTTGACAAAAGCCGTCGCCAACCCCTCCACGTTCTTCATCTCGGGAGTGTTCAACGCTTTTCTCGCCAACCCCTTTACAGGGATTATTTTGATTCTGCCGAGCTTTAGACGCCTCAGGGTCTCGGCGCATGTGAACGCCGTGTCAAAATCGCTAACCACGAGGGCGTCTAACCATTCTGCCCCCGCTGCTTCTAACGCTTGCTTGAAGCGTCTTTCAATCTTGACCAAATCCTTAAGGCGTCCATAGATGCCGGCAATCACTCCGAGTTCGCCTAATTCTTCAATGTTCCTGAGAGCATTTTCTTCTGCCGCCACTGTTTCAGCCAGTTCTCGTTGAGTTGCAAACTCGACAACTGCTTCGCGTGCCGTGCCAGCGATTTTCCCAGCTTCGTCTATCTCTCTTTCAACTTCCTCTTTCTGCACTATTCTGCGTTCAAGGGATTTCTGCATGCTCTCTAGCTGGGCTTTTTGTTCCGTTTGAACCTCTTTTAAGTCGTTGAGGGATTTTTCGAGTTCCTCCAAGGTAACACTGAACTGTTCTCTTCGAGTCTTCAATTCGTTCAGTCTACGTGCCAGAACTTTTTTAGACGTTTGCTTCTGAGCGTACTCTGCTTTCAACTCGGCAAGCTCTTGGTAAAGTGTGTCGAGTTGTCTCTCGGTTTCTCGGATTTCCTTGCTGTTCTCTCCGATGTTTTCCCAAAGCTGCGTGGTTTCCCTCGCAAGAGTATCATGCTCAGCTTGCTGAGCCTCAATTTCCTTTAAAAGCTCCTCCTTTCTACTCATCAGTCGCTGTTTTCCCTTGCGATTCTCAGTTATCTCCTTACGCATCAAGTCCCTTTGTTGAGCATTGTTATCTCTGACCTTCTTCAGACTCTCGAGCGTGGTTGTTCCTGCCCCAATCTTGGTCGAAAGCTCAGTTAACCTCGACTTCAACTCTCCTATCTTGATCTGAACCTCAAGAACCCGCGAACCACCTTCTTCCACAAAGTCTGAACTAAGCTTCCTCCACTCACTCTCGATGGAATGACGATGACCCCGCATCCTATCGCGCACTTGCCGTAGACCCTCGACTTTCTTCTGGGCGTCGCCAAGCTTAGAAGAGATTTCAGCTACCTTCTCTTCAGTAACTATGATTTGATGAGAAATCTTCATGGCTTCGAAGCGTTTAATCTCGTTCTGTATGTAGTTGTATCGAAGCAGCTCGTTTCTCTCTCTCTCGAGGTCGTCGACGCGTTTCTGCACCTCATCGATTCTTCCCATAGCAGTGCGAATAGAGATCTCGGCTGCCCTTAGCTTATCTTCTGCCTCTGCTTTTTCGGCGTCGTATTGTGCGATCCCAACCATGTCTTCGATAATCTTTCGTCGGTCGTTCGAAGAAATGTCTGTCATGCGGGTGATCGTGCCCTGCAAGATTATGTTGTGGCTAGTCGACGTGATTCCAGCCATGGAAAGCAAGTTGCTGATGTTTCCTCTCGAGATTCTGCGCCCGTTGAGGCGGTAGACGCATTGGCCGTTTCGGTAAACCTCTCTGGATATAGTAACCGTGCTTGTGTCTACGGGTATGCGACCGTCCTTGTTGTCGAGTTGGAGTACGACTTTAGCCGATTTTGCCTTAGCAACTCCAGCGTCTTGGGAGCCGTGGAACATGAGTTTAGTTAGTTTCTCGGCACGCATCCTTCTAGCGCTCAGCTCGCCTAGGACGAAGAGGACTGCGTCCACGATGTTGGTCTTCCCGCTGCCGTTGGGTCCAGTTATGACTGTGAAGCCTTTATCCACTGTGACAGAGACCGTTTTCGGTCCAAAAGACTTGAAGCCTCTCAATTCGATTTTCTTGATGTAGGGCATGATTAGGTGGTCGCTCCACAGTTTTCTGGCTTTCGCAGCCAGTCCACTGGCTCTCTTGTTTCTTCTATAGAATTCTTCTATAAATAACTTCATCTAGGGGTTTAAAGGTTTTTTAAACAAAAAAGTCTAATTTTTCCGTGTTCCTCGACATTTTTCCGCCATCATCTTGACGAAGTCTCTTACTTTTTCTTTGCTCCCGTAAATCAGTATGTAGCCGCCTTCTTGTGTCTTGCAGGAGAGTCCTAGTTCGTCTGCTAGCAGTTCTACGTCTTGTTTTAGGACGGTGTCTGAGGGTAGTACTCTTATCCAATGTTCCTCTTTTGGAAGTCTTGGAATGAATCGGGAAGGCGCGGCTTCGGTTTTCGGTTCTTCTTCTCGTCTGGCTTTTTCCAGTCTTTCCATCCAGCGTTCCGCGTAGGCTTGTCCGAATTCTTCTCTTGCCATGTTTATGAGGGTTGATTCGACGTTTAGTAGGTAGTTTTCTATGTCTGGGATGGTTTCGAGGTATGAGGGGTCTGCGTGGTATATGTTTATCATGGTTTTTGCCGAGCGTAGGGAAGTCATGATTTCTTCGGGGATGGCTAATTGTTTTTTTCGGAGTTCGGCTATTAGGGTTTCGAGGGTTTTCCACCATTGTTCGTAGCCCATGTGTTTCTTTTCCTCGAGCGGTTTTGGTATGCGTTGTTAGAGAGTTAAGAGTGCTTGTTAGATAAGTTTTTATTTGAAAAGAGGCGGTTTTGTTTCGAA
>CAZJAQ010000074.1:0-5352 GCA_964544285.1 uncultured Candidatus Bathyarchaeia archaeon | reverse complement strand
TCAAAATTGAAGCAAAAAATGATCTTCTTAGCTATGTGTCTATCTCCGCCCAAATGCTTTATCTCATCCCATTGGGCATCTACTTTTTCAGCGATAGATTTTTTCTGGTCAGTCACAACGTAAAGCAATGCTTTGAAATCCTCAAACTGACTTCTAATCTGACGGTAAACATATGAACCATACAAAGTAAGATGCCCGATTGGGCGAAGGTGATACTCTAACCAATGAAAAAAGTCCCCGACTTGCGATGTTTGCTCTCTAAAAATATCTTCTGGATCTAGAGTCTCTATGGACTCAGGATTCTCAACAAAAGGATATTTCTCTCTAAAACGTTTTAGCAGTGCAAAGGCATTATCCATTTCAGTCTTGGTTGCTCTGTTCTCTTTGAAGGCCATTGCTTTCTGAATCATAGACGCGGTCATTTGCAATCACTCTTGACATAATCATATCTATTGAAAGTTGCTTTTGAATTTGACTCTCTTAAATCAAGTTATCAATTTTTTGCTGAGAAAGAGAGGTGAGATGTGTGAGACAGCTCCATTTCTAAGTGGGTTACAACCAATTAATGACGAAGAATTGGGGGATATGGTTGAATTTATTAGGCGTCAGCTGTAGGCTCTAGATGTATCATAGTTATTTCGAAAAAAGAGGGAAAGAAGGGCGCTACTTGTATGCTATGTATTCTTTTCCCAGCAGTTCTCGAGCGATGACTACCCGTTGAATGTTTGTTGCTCCCTCTGCGCCGACGCAGTAGGACATTATGCCCCTCAACCCCATCTCTACGGGGCACTCTTTCGTGTAGCCGTAGGCGCCGAACCACAGCATGACATGCTTAAAAGCATCGAAGGCAAAGTGTGGCGTCTTTAGTTTGCATGCCGCAATCATCTGTGAAACCTCAAGCGGCGTGAACCGTTTTTCCTTGTACCGCTTGTCCATCATCCAAGCAGTGCGATAAACAAGCGACCGAAGGGCTTCGAGTTCTGCCCAGTCGTCTGCGAGCTCGAAGTGTATGCCCTCGAACTTGCCGATGGGTCTTCCGAAGGCTCGACGTTCCTTGATGTATTCCATACCCAATTCCAAAGCACGTTTCGCAGCGCCGAGGCATACTGCGCCGATCAGGATGCGGGCGGCGTCGAATCCCTCCATAGTCATGTAGAACCCCTTGTCCACTTCGCCCAGAAGATAGCTCTCCGGCAGCTTCACGTTCTTCATCACGAAGCCGCCTGTGGAAATCGCCATTCTTCCCATGTCCTCGAAACGCTTGTTAATCTCCACTCCCGGCGCATTCATCGGCAAATAGAACCCTGTCAAGCCACGGTGAGCAGCATCTGGCGGCGCAGGCGAGGTTCTTGCGTTGACGAAGTATCCTCCACCCCATTTTTTGGCTTCCTCGGTGCCACTGATGTAGGTTTTCTCGCCGTTCAGAACCCACTTGTCTCCTTCCTTCTTAGCTGTGGATTTGAAGCCGGCAACGTCTGAGCCGCCGCTCGCTTCGGTGGAGGCTATGCCTATGAAAGCGTCTCCTCTGATGGCTTTGCGTATGACTAGCTCCCTCACTTCTTCGCTGCAGTACTTGTCCACGACGTACCCCCAAGAAGATTCTACGAGCCAGAAGACGGGGATTGCGATGCTGACGTCCGCATAGCCCAGTTCTTCTGCGGCGATGCAAGCTGTAACCCAGTCGGCGCCAGTTCCGCCATGTTCTTCGGGTGCAGTCATAATCAACAAGCCAAGCTCAGACATGCTCCTAACTAGCTGCTGCGGTATCTCGCCCTTAGTGTCCATTTCTCGGATTTTTTCTAGAGGAATATGTTTTGCGCACCATTCTCGCAGTGCGTTGCGGAAGAGTTCTTGCTCTTCTGTGAAGCTGAAATCGACCATTTTCGTGTTCCCTCGAAGAGAGAATAGTCTCTGTGCTAAAGCATATAAGGGTTACCAGAACGGTTGCTGCCGAAAAAAAGGCTTGAACTAGCTTGTTTTTCTACCGAATTTTTCTGGAATAAAGCTCGGGTTTAGTTGAATCCCGAGTTTTTCCTGCTCGATTCCAAGGGCGAGTCCTAAGAGTTGGGTATAGTAGACAACTGGGACAGAAAGCTTACCGCCCACCGTTGCCGCTGCGTCCTTCTGCTTAGAGTCGTACATTATGTGACAATAGGGACACGTGTCGACGAACCCGTCCACACCATAGCCTTGGACAGCCTTCAGCTTAGAACCAGCAAGGCTCAGCGCCGCATCCTCGTGTGAGTATAGCAGAGCAGCACCACAGCAGTCCAACTTCTCCGAATAATCTAAAACCTCAGCCCCGAGCGCTTTTACTAAAGCGTCCAGTTTCTGAGGGTTCTCTGGGCAGTCAGCTCGTCCGATTTCGCTGGGTCTGATTATTTGGCAGCCATGATGCACCGCCAGCTTCAAGCCTTTGAGGGACGCTTTCACTTTAGCTTTAATGGCGTCCACCTTGACTACGTCGTGGAGCAGGTCGATGACGTGCCAAACCTTGACATCAGAAGGATATTTGAGTCCTTCTTCTCTGAGTAACATTTCCAGCTTGCCATGTGTCTCTTCGTCGTTGTCCATTCGATGTTTTGTCTCGCTGAGCATGAAGTGGCACTCGCTGCAGGGCACCAGCAAATCCTTCAATCCCGTTTGACCCGCGAGAGCCAAGTTTCTTGCGGAAAGATACATGGAAGCAAGAGTGTTCACGCTTCTAACTGGACCGCCACAGCATGACGTCCCCTTCAAATCCACAAGCTCTATGCCAAACTGTGGCAGAACTTGTCTAACTGACATTTCGTAAGCGTACTGTTGTGTCGGAATCTTGCATCCCCAGTAGACTGCGACCTTCACCCGCTTCATCCTCCGAGGACTTTCATGAACACTGCCCTAAACTTGTCATCTGCATAATGCATCCTTGGCAGCCCAAGCTGCTCTCTGTTGAAGAGCTGCATGTCCCTAGACGTGACCGTTTGTTCTTGCTGCATCAAGCCTGTCTCTAAGATTTGTGCCACGGCTTTCATGTACGCCTCGGGCACTTTGGCTTCTCTTTCGACTGCCAAGTTCCTTAGGGCGATGATGGTGTTGTAGGGCGAGGCTTTCTGGGGGCATCTTTCGCGGCATTTCAGGCATGAAGCACATGTCCAGATGATGTCTGACGAAGCGAGTTCTTCCACAAAGCCAGAGTTAACTAGGAGAGTAATCTCGTGGGGCTTGAGCTCCAAAAGCTTCAGCGACGTACAACCGCTGGTGCAACGCATGCATTGGAAGCACTCGTTCGGATGGGTGCTCCAGAGTTGGCTTAGGATTTTCTTCTGCATTTCTCTGTTGGGCTTTGCCATAGTCATTAAATCGGTTAAACTCACTTTCTTTTACCTCCTTGGGCGGCTGCCTTGACCTGAGCCAGAATCTGTTCTTGCCTATAATGTTGCATGTCTATAGCGCGGGTGGGACAAGCGACGGAGCAGGCGCCGCAGCCTTGACAGACCGCCTCCAACACTTTAGCCACGTTTTTCTCTTTGCCATCGACGGTTTTGGCTTCTATCTCGACTGCTTGATAGGGGCAAACTGACTTACAAATCTTACAGCCGCTACACAAATCTTCGTCAACCACGGCAATCAGCGGCTCGATCTCAACTTCTCCCGTGGCTAGTAACGCAGCTGCCCTCATGGCTGCGCCGCTTGCCTGCGCCACCGTGTCTGGAATGTCTTTCGGGCTTTGACATGCGCCAGCCAAAAATATTCCTCGGGTCGGGGTTTCCAAGGGTCGTAGCTTGGGGTGAGCCTCTAAGAAGAAGCCGTCTGGGCTTCGTGGAATGCGGAGAATGTTCTGCAGCTGGGCAAAGTCTGGTGAGGGCACCAGCCCAGAGGCGAGGACGACTAGGTCAGCGTGAACTTCGAGGAGTTTGTTCGTGTTGGATTCGTAAACGTCAAAACGCAGTGGACCATCGAGTGATGCCTTCACTTCTGAGGGGAGCCCCTTAACAAACTTTACGCCCATGCGGCGGGCACGGTTGTAGAATTCCTCGTAAGCTTTGCCGAAGGCTCGCATGTCGTTGTAGCAGACGTAAACGTCCACGTCGTCGCCCATTTTCTCTTTGACGAGGATAGCTTGCTTCAGCGTTATCATGCAGCCGACGCGGCAGCAGTACTCGCAGAACCTCTTGTCTCGGCTTCCCACGCATTGAATGAACGCTATGCTTTCAGGCGGCTTGCCATTTGAGGGGTTTAGTATTTTGCCTTCTGTTGGTCCTGCGGCGTTGCAGAGTCTCTCGAATTCTATGTTGGTAATGACGTTCTTGCAGTGTCCGTAGCCCAGTTCAGGCGTTTGGGATGCGTCGAAGACGTCGGAGCCCACAGCCATGACTATGGCGCCCACTTCCAGATGGATTGTTTCTGGCTTTTGTTCGAAGTCGATGGCTTTGGCTTCGCAGGCTTGGAGGCATTTGCCGCACACGTCCTTCTTATACTTCAGCCTCAGGCAGTTGTCGGGGTCAACTGTGGCGACTTTTGGCACTGCTTGGGGCGAGTAGACGGATATAGCCTTCGTCTGGCTTAGGTTCTCGTTGAATTTGTCTGGAACTTTAACAGGGCAAGCCCGGGTGCAGAGTTCGCAGCCCACGCACTTGTCTTCGTCTACGTATCGGGGTTTCTTAACGACTGTGGCTTCGTAGTTGCCGACGAAACCCTTCAAATCCGTAACCTCGGCATAAGCTAATAGCTCTATGTTGGGATGTTTTGCCACGTCAACCATCTTCGGCGTCAGGATGCAGGCACTGCAGTCGAGGGTTGGGAAGGTTTTGTCCAGCTGCGCCATGCGTCCGCCGATGCTCGGTGCCTTCTCGACCAAGTACACTTTGAGCCCCGCGTCTGCGATGTCTAATGCGGCTTGAATTCCAGCGATTCCTCCGCCTACCACGAGAACGCTTTTTTTGGCTTGAATCTTGCCCGTTTCGAGGGGTTCCAGGTGTGCTGCTCGGGCGACTGCCATCTCAACCAGTTCTTTGGCTTTTTCGGTGGCTCTTGTGGGTTCTTCTGTGTGGCACCATGAGTCTTGTTCGCGTATGTTAATCATCTCGAGCAGGTAGGGGTTTAGTCCCGCCTCGCTTACTGCTCTGCGGAACGTTTCCTCATGCATCCTAGGCGAGCAAGAAGCCACGACGACCCTGTTTAGCTTGTGTTTTTTGATATCGTCTTTGATTATCTTCTGTCCCGTGTCGGAGCAGAGGTACTTGTTGTCTCTCGCCACCTTCACCTTGGGAAGCGTTGCGGCGTATTCTGCGACGCTTTTGACGTCGACTACTCCGGCTATGTTTAGTCCGCAATGGCATACAAAGACGCCTATTCGAACCAAGACCTATC
>CAZJAQ010000073.1:0-5641 GCA_964544285.1 uncultured Candidatus Bathyarchaeia archaeon | reverse complement strand
TTGGAGAAGGCTCCGAGAAGGAAGGTTAATGAACTTTCTAGAGCTACTGTTATCCCAGTGCCTGAAAGACCATAACCCACTCCTAGACCTCCAAGGCTCAGACCGACGAGTCCTCCAAATAGCCTCCGAAGACCTCATGAACTTCTTGAAGGTGCATTGGGAGCTGACTGGTCAAGAAAACAGCGACTACGACCTAATCGACAAAGTCCACAAATACTTCGAAGACAACTCAGAAGAATTCTCACAATTCGTAAACATATGGGCTGGTCTCTGGATCAAGAAATGGAGCGAAAGAGTCAAACTCCTCATAGGAAATGACGGCACCCCCCAGTGGTCCAGAGTGAACAAACGATTAAACGACGCAGAACTGTCGTGGCGGCAACTCCAGAGACGCGGAGAAATGAAAGACATCCTAGTGGAATCCTTGATCAAGAACGGCGAAATCTGCGGAACATCCATCATGGCCGAAAACCTGCTAAAACTTGAACTCGGAACATGCGAAGAAAACCCCAGCTACAAAAACGAACAAGAAAAACTACTAAACCTCGTAAACACCACCCTACGAAAAGCCAGAGAAATGTCCTACAGCAGAGGCCCCCTCATATTCGTAAAAGTCGACAAAAAATACTTCGCACTTCAATAATGAAGCATGCTGAATTAAAGGCTACCTAGTTCTTTCACCCTGAAGAGTCTTAGTTTTCCACGAATACGTCTTCAAAGTAGCCGAAGCCCCATACCCACATGCAGCACAACGTTTCTTCCCAATATGGTAAGCTCTTCTTCCGCACCTTCTACACTTAATATGAAGCAGTTTTGAAGCATGCTTTCCAAAAGATGCGGTGCCCTTTCCCACGGCTTTCACCTTGGAGGCGGCGAGATTATTATCACGTTGTCGCCGCGCACGATTAAGATGCCCAACTTCTTAACGCTCTCGGGTTCTGTGGTGTCTTCAGTCTCGTCAATAACGAGGTTCAAGTGTTGGTCGAACCCCCTTAGCTTTCCCCGCAGACTCTTCCCGCCCTTCAATCGTACGAGCACTATTTTTCCCAAGCTTTCCTGAAGAATCTCGGTTGTCATTTCGCTCATGCTAAACCCTTCTGCCTGCACGTGTCTTTTAATAGGTGCAAGCCTTAATCATTTAAATGTATCTGTAGGCAAACTACCTGTCAATAAACGCTTTTAAACCGTTAGGGTTCTGCCCCGCCTTTCCGCAGTCTTCATGCACACGCAGACTAGCCGAATCTCTTTCCGTAATTAACCAATACCGTCACTGCATCGTACAGGTCAACTGTTCCATAGGGCTCGGATATGTCGTAGTTAAAGTTCCAGCAAGAATCTGAAGAAGTGTAGCCGTATGCCCCGCAGACCAGAACAGCATCATAAATGTCCACCGTCAAGTCCAGATTGACATCGGCAAGGTTCCAACTTACGTGAAATTCTAATGCGTCAGTTGCGGCAACGTCAGCTATGTTCACGGAAGCTACTACCCTCCAATTTCCGAAGATATCTTCAGGATGCTCAGCAGAAGGCAAACAAAACCTCGTGGTTGCAATTCCAGAGGCATTTGTTGTTCCAGACAGAATAAACGGAATCCTATACACATCGAATATTTGAAAGGCAACGTAGCTGTTCTGTTCAGGCCACTCGTTATAAGTCACGTTTGCGTAGAGGACTACTTCTTCCGCAGGGAAAAACGGCGGGGACGGAACCAAGTTTCCCTTTCCGCCTTTCTGAGTAACCACGTCTACGTTACGCCCCTCAACACTCTGACACAAATCTAAGCCTTGTGCCTCAAAGCTAATCAAACTCATGCTCATGGCTGTAGGTGAAAGCAGAGCGACTAGTGCAAAACAGGAAAGAACCAGCAATCTCACCATTTCTCTTTCTCCTGGTTCTGTGTCGACTGAACTATATTGCTGCTGTTGCCTTAAGAGATTTGTGTCAAAACTACATACAAACATCAGACACTATTGGATAAGTTATAAATAGAAATTGAGCCGAAAATCAATCTCTTCGCGTGGTGTCGCACTTGGGTCAACTCGACAAACCCGTCCTAGAACTCCTACAAAGCTCTTCACAACCCTTGACTCTAGCCGAAATCGCTCAAAAACTAAACAAACCAGAAAAGGCAGTCTACAGAACCCTGAGAAGACTCTTCGAAACGGGTCAGATAGAAACTAAAGGCCGCCAATACACAATCGCAAAAAAATAAAAAAGCCTCCTGCACAGCTAGTTCGGTTTAACGAGGCTTGCTTTCCGAGGCGCGTGCACTCGGAAAAAGATTATGAAAACCATTGGAACCGTCAACCCGATAGCCAAGTAGAAGGGCAACTGAGGAATCAGAGTATAGAAATAATTCCCAAGCAGCATCCCGACTCCCATGAAAATGTAGCCCAAGAAGTTGAGGAACCCCCTCACTTTGCCCCTGTTCTGAGGCTCCACCAGATGAGCAGTCAACGCCATCGCTGAAGACATCACTAAGAGGAAAACTATTCCGTTCAAGCTCATCGAAATCATTATGGTTAAAAAGTCTCCATGGACAAACAGCAACAAAGCCAAAGCAAGCACCAACGGTCCAAGCATAAGCGGTCGTCTGGCTCCAACCTTATCGATCGTCTTCCCAATGGGAATAGAAGCCACCATCATCGTTACTAGCAGTGGAAGGAAAGTGAGCCACCACAGTTCCTCAGGAACTCCCAGCTGGTCTCTCGCGTATATCGCGTTGATAACGTTGACTTGGGCATTTGCGAACATCAACATGATCTGCACTAAAAAGAGCCACAAGACCGATCGGGGCACGGTCTTCCAAACGTCGACGCAGCATTCCTTGATGGCTTGAGGGTACGAAGAGATGAAATACCTGAACCGAATGGGCTCCGTGTTCTTTATCGTTTCTTTCAACCTGAGCCGCCAGATCGCCGCTACGAGAAAAAGCGAGAACACAATCACGTAGACTATCCTCATGCTCAGAACGAGCCCAAACTGTAACAAGAGAATCCCGGCGATGATGGGACCAGGAGTGTTGAACGTTCCATGCACCATCTGTATCAACGAAGAGCCCATTCCCCTGCGTTCCTCGGGAAGCGAGTCTTGAACCATCGCGAACAACGCGGGCTGGTAGATGAGGCACAGGCTGTGCATGATGGTTCCTATCAAGATAAAATGCCACGTGGGGGCAAGCATAAAGAGTATGTAAGAGAATGTCAGACCGAAGGTCATCGTCGTTATGAGCCAGCGTCTCCCGTACCTGTCAGCCAGATAGCCGCCTGGAAAGGCAACGATTGCCACTCCGAAGAAATTGGCAAGCCCTATTACCCCAAGAGCCAGTGGAAACTCTTTTCCTCCGAGAGCTTGGACGTAATACTGAAAGTTTGGGACGGGCATTTCCATGGCTAGGTCCATTATCATCCAGCTTATGATGAGGATTCGGTAGTTGCCAGTTATGAACGAGAACTCTTGCCTAAGATAGTCTATTATCCCCATCAACTTCATTTTTCTGAAGAGCAAGAGTGCAGGCGATATAAGGCTTTACCCGTAAACGCCGATAGCTGAATGATAAGTTTTAGCGCTGAAGAGAATGCCTCAAAGATGATAATCGTTATTTACTCCCTTGCTTATTTGCTTAGAAGACTGATGGAGCCTATTCCATGAAGCCCCTGCCGAAAAACATCGATTTCCTCGCCACAGAGAAGAAGTGGCAACAAAAATGGGAAGAGTGGGGCATCTACCACTACAACCGAAAAGACCGCTCCAAGCCTACCTTCAGCATCGACACCCCGCCACCCTACCCCAGCGGCGAGTTTCACATGGGTAACGTCCTCAACTGGACTTACTTCGACATCGTTGCCCGCTACAAGCGCATGCGGGGCTTCAACGTTTATTTTCCCCAAGGCTGGGACTGCCACGGGCTGCAAATCGAGAGAAGAGTGGAAAACGAGTACGGCATCAAGAAGTCTAACACTCCTACGGCTGAATTCATTAGCCTCAGCAAGAAGTTCGTGGATAAATACATTGGCATCATGAAAGCCGCCATAAAACAGCTGGGCTGCAGCAACGACTGGACGACCGAGTACAAGACCATGAACCCAGACTACTGGCGTCGCACCCAGCTAAGCTTCATACTCCTCTACAAGAAGGGCTACATCTACCAGGGCACGCACCCAGTGAATTGGTGTCCCAGCTGCGAAACCGCCATAGCAGATGCGGAGGTAAACTACGAAACACGGCAAGGTAGGCTATTCTACGTCAAGTTTCCGCTGGAGAAAGACGGTCACTTGACGATTGCGACGACGCGTCCGGAACTGATACCTGCGTGCGTCACTGTGGCCGTGAACCCCGAGGATGGACGTTACAAGAAATACATAGGCAAGAGCATCCGTGTTCCAACCACAGACCGCACCGTCAAAATTATTTCGGACAGTATGGTGGACCCGAACTTCGGCACGGGCGTGGTCATGATATGCACTTACGGTGACAAAGCAGACGTGAAAACAGTAGCTAAGCACAAGCTTCCAGCAGTCATGATTCTGACTGAAGACGGAAGGCTGAACAAAAACGCGGGCAAGTTCGAAGGCTTAACGGTTCAAGAAGCCAAGAAAGCCATCGCTGAAGACCTCGAGAAGCAAGGTTTGTTGGTGAAGACCGAGCCTATACAGCAGGAAATCGGCCTTTGTGACCGTTGTGATTCTCCCATTGAAATCTTGGAGACGAAGCAGTGGTTCATGAAGACCCGCATGCTTACAGACGGGGTAGAAAAGACGGCTGGAACCCTTACGTGGTATCCAGAGTACATGAGAGCCCGCCTCGTCGACTGGGCAAAATCTCTGGACTGGGACTGGGTTATTAGTCGTCAAAGAGTCTTCGGCACCCCGATACCCATATGGTACTGCAAAAAATGCGGCGAGATAATCTTAGCAGAGGAAAATTGGCCGCCCATCGACCCGAAACAGGAGAACCCGAGAATCGAAGGATGCCCCAAGTGTGGCGGTAAGAAGTTCGTTCCCGAGAGGGATGTTTTCGACACTTGGATGGATTCTTCGATAACCTGCGCGGTGCACGCTGGCTGGCCTGACGTTTCCGAGAAGGAGTGGCGCAGGCTTTTTCCAGCAGATCTGCACCCCTCGGGCACTGACATCATTCGCACGTGGGCTTACTACCTCATGGTGCGCCATCTCGCCCTCTTCGACGAAACGCCCTACAAGGCTTGTCTGATTAACGGCATGGTGCTGGGCAGCGATGGACGCAAGATGAGCAAGAGCCTCGGCAACTACATCGCCACGCCCGAAGTGTTTGAAAAATACGGTGCAGACACGAGCAGGCAGTGGGCGGCAGGCGGAGGCACCACTGGATCGGACATTCCTTTCCGTTGGCCCGACGTGGAGTATGCGTGGCGTTTCCTCATAAAACTGTGGAATGCCTCTCGCTTCGCCAGTCTGTTGTTGGAGGATTATAAGCCTGAAGAAGCGTCTAAGCTGACCCTTTTGGACAGGTGGTTGCTGGCGAAGATGGATAGAGCGACATTTAAGGTAACTGAGGCTCTGGAGAAGTGCCAGTTCAACACTGCGATGGAAGAGATTAGGAATTTTGCTTGGCGTGACCTCTGCGACGACTACATCGAAGCGGCGAAGCACAGGCTTTACAG
>CAZJAQ010000072.1:0-5675 GCA_964544285.1 uncultured Candidatus Bathyarchaeia archaeon | reverse complement strand
TTTTTTCCCTCCGCCAGTATTATCTGGGTCAGGTTCTAAGGGTCGATAGGCTTCACCTATCTTCTCAGCCGGGTCACGTCCCAGCTCCCCCGTGGGGCATAAGAGGAATGGAACAAGTATATAATAGTAACGATGCCAAAACATAAAATAGAACAAGTGTCTTCAACCCTCTAAAAGGATGCTTCAGTCTTGGTTAACCAAAACCTCGTAGGAAGATGTGGACTCTACTGCGGCGCATGCGAGATATACAGAGCCCACAAAGACGGCGGCGAAATGCTTCAAAGAGCTGCAAACTTCTTCAAGTGCCCTCCCGAGAAAGTGCGCTGCGAAGGCTGCCAAGCGTTAACCCCAGAATGTTGGGGCGCCGGATGTAAATTCGTCCAATGCTTGAACGCGAAGGGATTCAAGTTCTGCTTCGAATGCCCCGAATACGAGAATCGTAGCTGCGAAAAGTATGAGAAGTTCTCAGAAGAATACTTGAGGGATGACGGAGTGGATCTAAGAGCTAATCTGGCGAAGATTGAGGCTGGCAAGGCTGAGGAGTGGCTGAGAGAATCGGAGGAGAAATACCGCTGCCCCGCCTGCAAAAAACCTCTGTCTTACGGCGCGTTGAAGAAGAGATGTTACCACTGCGGCAAAGACTTGTCACATTAGGCTATGAGCAGGTGCGGGTTGCTTAGTGAAAGCTGATTTTCTGTTTAAAGCCAGCATAGTTCATCTGATTCTATCCAAAAAGCCTGAAGAAGCATTAAAGTGGCTCAGTAAATACTACAATGTTGAAACACCAAAAGTAAAAATCGGCATGCCAAAAGGTCACACGAAGAATCGCGGCTGCTACGTCACAGGAAAGAAAACAATATGCTTCTCAAATAGAGATGCCTTTTATAACCCATACATCGTGCTTCACGAGTTCTATCATCACTTACGAATCCAAGGCAGAAAACACAGGGGCACTGAAAATCTAGCTGATGCTTTTGCCCAAGATTTCTTGGAAGCATATAAAGACATAGTTGCCATTTATACGGGTAAGTAAATTCTAGTATCTTTAAGCTTGATCGTTCGCACTATTCTTATAAGTGGCTAACTTCTCATTTTTGAGTAAGGCATCATAAAATGACCCTTCCCCACGCAGACGCCCAATCGTGGAGACGCCAATTCATACTATACAAACTTGCAGAACTGGGAGCCTTCCACAGAACAGTGAAAATCTCCACGCAATACTTGGCAGAAAAATCAGGAATCTCGCAGCAGACAGCTTCTCGACAATTAATAGAGCTCGATAAACTCGGCTGGATTCAACGGTCAATCACGGCGGAAGGCTGCCTCATCAAGCTCACCGACGCAGGGAAAGCGCAGTTGAAAAACCTTTATTCAAGGTTGAAAATCATCGTGGAAGCGGTTCAACCCCTCTCGGTGACTTTGGAGGGTGTAGTTTTCAGCGGCTTGGGCGAAGGCGCCTACTACATTAAACAAGACGGCTACCGAAAGCAGTTCATCGAAAAACTCGGGTTCGACCCCTACCCCGGAACCTTGAACGTTAAGCTGGCCTCAGACTACGACATAAAAACCCGGCAGGAGCTGGAAAGCTACTCGGCCATCGAGATAGAAGGCTTCAAAGACGAGTCGCGAACCTTCGGGCCAGTGAAATGCTACCCGACGCTCATAAACAACAAGGCAAAAGGCGCTCTGATCTTTGCCTTTCGAACCCATTACGATGCTTCTGTGTTGGAAATCATCGCGCCCCAATACTTGCGTAATCAGCTTAAGATTAGGGATGGACAGAAAGTGAAGGTTGAAGTCTTCACGATGCCTTAGTAGCTAACTCTGTGAGTAAAAACGGCTTTTCGGTTTCTCGATAACCAATACCCTGTTCCCAAGCCCACGATGAGACCGCCGAAATGAGCGTAGATGTTTGTGCTCGCCGAAAGAGTGATAACGAAAAACATGAAGGCGAAAACCAAAGCTCCAGCTACGGAGCCGCCGACCACCCTTCTCAGGAATATTATCCCTGCGCCGAACAATCCGAAGATGGCGCCCGAAGCCCCCGCAGACACCACGATGTGGGGGTAGAATAGGTAGAGTAGGCTGAGGAGGTTGCCTGCAAGCCCAGATGCAAGATAGACGAGATAGTACTCTGTGTCTTTGAAGAGTTCTTCGGCTCGCATCCCGAATATTATGAGGAAGAGCATGTTGCTGGCGAGGTGGATGATGCTGACGTGGACAAACATGGACGTGATTAGCTGCCACCACCAACCTCGGTAGAGCAGCGCATAGGTGGATTGACCATACGTTGCCAGCACGCTGTCTGCCGTGAGGACAAAGTTGTTTCCCAAGAGAGAGGTGTAGATGTAAACGGCTACGTTAACGACGACCAACGCAAACGTCGGCGAAAGCCTGTAAGCGGTGCTTCTGAACAAGACAGCCCCAACCACTTTGCCTTAAACCATACGAGGAGGTTAATGAAGGCTTTTATTCTGTTACCGAGCAAAATAGAAAAGTGGTGTTGTAATGAAGGTTTTCATCTCTGCAGACATGGAAGGAATTTCAGGCGTAACCCATGGTGAACACGTGCTCCGAGAGGGAAAGGAACATGAACGTGCCAGAAAGCTGATGACCGGCGAAGTAAACGCCGCCATCGAGGGCGCTTTAGAAGCAGGGGCTAAGAAAGTGGTGGTCAACGATTCTCATGGCACTATGAGGAACATCATCCCCGAAGAGCTTCACGAAGAAGCAGAGCTCATAACTGGCTCGCCCAAGCCCCTGTTCATGATGGAAGGCATCAACTCATCCTTCGACGCCGTCTTCTTCGTGGGCTATCACGGAATGCGAGGCGCTTACCCATGCATCCTCGAACACACCTACAGTGGTCGCGTGGTCTACGACTTTCTCATAAACGACAAAGTAATGGGAGAAACAGGAATCAACGCTGCGATAGCGGGACACTATGACGTGCCCGTGGCTCTGGTCACGGGAGACAAGAAGCTGACGGAAGAAGCAAAAACTTTCCTCGGGAAAGTTGAGACGGTGGCTGTCAAAGAAGCGGTGGGCAGAACGGCTGCACGTTGTCTCAGCCCAACCAAGGCTAGAGAGTTGATAAAGAGAGGCGCTGTCAAAGCCCTAAAGCAGGTCGACGGGCTTAAGCCTTTCAAGATAAAGCCGCCCATTAACCTCAAGGTCGTCTTCATCAACCCTGGCATGGCTGAAGTTGCAGAGTGGGTGCCGAGGTCGAAGCGTGTCGACGGCAGAACCGTGTCCTACAGTTCTAGGAACATGATAGAGGTTTACAGGGCTTTTGTAGCTATGATTACGTTGGCTGGGACGACTGTTTAAGACTGGCGTTTGTATCGTTCGATTATTTTTCTTTTAATCTCCGAGCTGCTGTCGAGCTCGTCTTCGCTGAATTTCCCAATAGTCACAACCTTCATCTTCAAACCCTTGTCGGCGATGGCTTTCTTCACGGTCTCTCCGATGTTCTTCTGGTCGTGCCCCAATGCGATGATGTCGGGCTTTATCTTCTCAATGACGTTGCTTATGCTGAAATCTTCGTATCCCAAGATTGCCTCGTCCACGACTCTCAAGGATTCCACTAATGCTCGCCTCTGATTCTCCGACATCACTGGCTTCTCGCCCTTTCTCTGTTCGACTGTCTTGTCCCGTGCGATGATGACGATGAGCTCTGCGTCCTTTCCGCCCGCTTTCTTTGCCTCCTCCAAAAACTTCACGTGGCCTAAGTGGAGGAGGTCGAAGACTCCTGCGGCTAGAACAATCGGACGTTTCCTTCCTGCCTGTTGTCTGTTGGCCATTGAAATTTCACCATTCCCAGTAGTTTTAACGCGTCGAGCAAGCCTTCGCAGTAGGCTACTGAGGCGAGGGCGGTTTCAAATCTTTTCTGGCTGCTGTAGTACTTTGCGTCCTCTAAGTATTTTACGGCGTGGTCGATGACTTTTTCGGCACCCTCTTTGCGTAGGCTTCTTTCTCTTATTTGCTCGAAAACGTGCTCTGCGCCCCTGATGTATTTTTCAACGAGTTCTTCAATCGTCATTCGACCAGCTTCCCTATGTCTTTGGGTGCGTGGGCGAGTTGGATGAGGGCTTCTGCCTCCATGAAATGCAGCCTGCCTAGAAAGATGAGGGTGTGAGGTGGGCTACCGAAATTATAGTCCAGCAATTCGTCTAGCGAGCCAGCTTTCACAGTCGGTTTGTTTGAGCCTGCTCGGGCTATGCCCACAACCAAGGTTTTTCGCGTGATCGTGGACTTTCGCATCCTCGCTTCTACCGCCAAGAGCGTTTCTAACGCCTCCTTAATAGTCATATACTGCTTCTCTTCTGCCTTTATGTCTAAGAAGCAGAGCGTGTGAAGTCCCACTTTCATGTTCGTCTTTATCACTTTGTAGGGCGTTTCTGAAACAACGCCTCCTTCGGTGAAGGGAATCGTCACGCTCCTTCCGAACTTGTAATTCTGCAAGCCCGACAGCCCCATCGCAGCTGAGATTATGGAAGCGCCGTGGACGATGCGTGTATTGATTCCAGTTTCCTCGGCTCTTATCCGCAAATCCACGTGCGTAGTGGCAATTAACGGGTCTCCGGGCACGAGAAGAACAGTTTTACCTTTTTTGGCTGCAGTGAGAATTGTCCTTCCGTTTTCCTCTTCGAGCATCCTTCTCGAAACCAGAACAACCTTTTTCCCAACGAGTCTTTCAAGTTTCTCGAGGTTTAAGCCTTCCATCAAGCTTGTGTAGAGTTCTGCGAAGACAAAATCTGCCTTTTTTGCCTCTTCTAAGCCGCGCAGCGAAATATCGTTTTCGTCGTATAACCCCATGCCCACGAAGACGAGTTCTCCCATTCTTTTCCACCGCTGATTATGTGCGATAACCAAAAATATTAGGGTGACTATGGTTCAAGAAGTATTCAATGCATATTTTAATACGCATAAGTTAGAAAAAAAGGATTGGGGGAATAAGCTATGAGTGAGAGAAAAGAAGAAAAAGCTGTGAGTGATGATGTTGCTGAGAAAAAAGCTGAAGAAAGGGCAAGCCTGCTGCGTCAAGGTGCTGGAAACTATGCAAATTTGTGCGGAGTGCTCGCAGGGTTTGTCGCTGTCATCATGGTCTTAGTTCTGACGCCCGGATTTTTTCCGAAAGCTGATGCAAATGTGCTCTTTGAATTGATTGTTGTCCTTTTTTCGGTTTCGTCTTTTGGGTATATCATGACTGCTCTGCAATTCATCGGCATTTCGACAAATCCACTCTGGCTTTATAAATCGCTGGATAACATGAAACGGGATTTCGCCTTCAGCCAATATTTAGTGACTTTGTTCACCGAGATTTTCCTTGGGGGCATAGCAGTTTTAACGTATTCTGTAGGTGCCTTTTTTATGGTGACTATAGCTGTTGTAGGCTTCATCTTTACAGCTGTGTATTTAATCAAAGATTGGTGGGCATTAGCAAAGCGTTCCCCGCCCAGAAAACAGAAAACTAAGGAAAAATGAGCCTCGAGTGAAAAATCAGAGAAAGGCTTGTACAACCACTACTGTCTAAGCCTAAAACAAAACCGAAAGCTCTAAATTTCTTAGCACAAGTTCTTTTCTGAAAGTGTCGTGGGCCCGTAGCTCAGCAAGGTTAGAGCGGCGGACTCTTAATCCGTAGGTCAGGGGTTCAATTCCCCTCGGGCCCGCCA
>CAZJAQ010000071.1:0-5766 GCA_964544285.1 uncultured Candidatus Bathyarchaeia archaeon | reverse complement strand
TCAGCAGCGGGCTTACGCTTCAGGAATCATACTCCTACTATTAGTGTTGTTTCTCAGCATAATGTCAAGGGTTGCAACAAAGAAGTTCATGAAATACGTGATAAAATGAGAGGAAAAACAATGTTCGAGCCACACATAAGCATCCAAAAACTCAACATCTCTTACGGAGAACGCCAAGCCCTAAAAAACGTTACCGTCGACATTCCTAGAAAAAAAATCACCGCAATCATCGGTCCTTCAGGCTGTGGAAAGTCAACGCTGCTGAAAAGCCTAAACAGACTCGTAGAGCTAGCTGACGGAGTCAAGATGTCAGGCGCTGTACTCGTCGACAACGTAAACATCTTTGACAAAAAGGTAGACGTCACTGAAATAAGGAGAAAGATGGGTTTAATTCGCAGACCCCTAACCCACTGCCCATGTCGGTTTACGACAACGTAGCCTACGGACCGAGAATCCACGGAATGAAAGACGGAAAAGAGTTAGACCAAATAGTTGAGAACTGCTTGAAGGCTGCAAGCCTCTGGAACGAGGTTAAGGAGAGGCTCAAGGAACCAGCCTCCAAGCTGTCTGTGGGACAGCAGCAAAGACTCTGCCTTGCCAGAGCTCTCGCCGTGAAGCCAGAGGTCCTCTTATGCGACGAAGCCACCTCTGCCCTCGACCCGGTATCGGCGAGAGGCATAGAAACGCGACTATTATCGCTCAAGGAAGACTATACTGTAGTGTTTGTGACCCATGTTCTACGACAGGCGAGAAGACTCGCTGATTACGTCATCTTTCTCTACTTGGGCGAACTGGTTGAACACGGATCAGCTGAAACAGTCTTCAGAGACCCCAAGGACCCAAGGACAAAGGCTTACGTGGAGGGCGTCTTCAGTTAAAACGCTCGTAGGGTAGAACACTATTTGGGGTAAGGTTCTAGTTCGTAAGCAATTAGTTGATTTGTTAAATGTTTATATTGTTGGTTCTTGTCTAACCTAAACGCAAAAAACCACGCCCGTGCACGTTATGAACGTCCCAAAATCGATTAACACGTACTGTCCGAAATGTAAAGCTCACACAGAACACTCTGTAAGCCTCTACAAGGCTGGAAAACGTCGCACTCTAGCCCTGGGTGCCCGCCGCCACGAAAGGGAAAAAAAGGGATACGGCGGTCAAGGATGGCCTCTACAGAAAAAATTCGCCAAAACTACTAAGAAGCAAACCCTCAAACTGAAGTGCAAAAACTGCGGTTTCACTCTTCAAAAACAAGGCATGCGCTTGAGAAAATTAACTATAGGAGGCAAAGCCTAACGATGAGCACCGACTGGGAAACTCTCATTCCCAAACCCAAATCCTACTTCTTCCGCGTACGTTGCCCCGACTGTGGCAACGAGCAGCTCGTCTACAGCAGCCCAACGAACATCGTAAAATGCAACGTGTGCAAAACCACTCTTGCCACTCCTACTGGAGGCAAAGCAAAGATTAACGGCGAAATC
This sequence comes from uncultured Candidatus Bathyarchaeia archaeon, assembly GCA_964544285.1. Taxonomy (GTDB): domain Archaea; phylum Thermoproteota; class Bathyarchaeia; order Bathyarchaeales; family SOJC01; genus CAYGVX01. The sequence goes on along the minus strand of CAZJAQ010000071.1, from coordinate 4,291 downwards.
ATCGCAGTGATGGAGTGAGGCTAAAGGCTATGCCGCCTCTCCAAAAGCCTGAATGGCCAGAAAGAGGGGAACTCGTCCTCGCCACAGTTAAAAAAGTCACAGACTACGGCGCTTACGTGACTCTGGAAGAATACAACGATAAAGAAGGCTTGCTACATCGAAACGAGATCAGCACAAGCTGGGTTCGCAACATCCGCAATCACGTCCGCGAAGGTCAAAAACTCGTCCTCAAAGTCCTTCGAGTCGACCCGGAAAAGAAGCAGATAGACCTCTCCCGCAAACGAGTCACCAACCGTGAACGCATAGACAAAATCTACACCTTTAAACACGAACGCAAGGCAGAGAGCTTCCTCCGCATAACCGCCGAAAAACTTCACATACCCCTCGAAGAAATCACCGAAAAGGCAGCTGTCCCAATAGGGGATGCCTACGGAGATGTCTACACCGCTCTCGAAGAAGCGAGTCGTCAAGGTCCCGAGGTACTGACAAAAGTGGGTGTCCCTTCCGACATCGCTCAAGCTTTAGGTGAACTAGCTAAGGAAAAAATACGGCCTCCCTTGGTCGAGATTAAGGGGGTTCTTCAACTCAAGAGCGCCAAACCCGACGGCGTAAACCAGATAAAAAAAGCCCTTCAAACGGCTCAGAAGACCCCGACTCCGAACACTGCGAAAATCCACATCTCCACCATCGCAGCACCCAAATACCTTCTAAAAGTACAAGCAGAGAACTACAAAGAAGCCGAGACCATACTCCAAAAAGCCTCTGAAACAGCTGTAAAAGCCATCCGTAAAACAGGCGGAGAAGGCAGTTTCACAAGGGAAAAATGATGGTTTGGCTCCTCAGGAAGTGTGAAAAATGCAGCCGTTACACCTTAAACACAGACCATTGCACGTACTGCGGTGGCAAAGTCCACATTCCCCACCCTGCGAAGTTTTCTCCAAACGACAAATACGCTAGACATCGCATAGCACTAAAGAAAGGTGTACACGCATGAAAACAATGATTAAAGAAAAATTCCAGATAAAACCCAGAAACCCTGTTCTCGTAGAAGGGCTTCCAGGCTTGGGAATGGTGGGCAGAATCGCCACCCGCTATCTTGCCAAGCAGTTGAAAGCCGAGAAATTCGCCCTCCTCCATTCGCCCCACTTCCCATACTACGTCATTGTAAACAAGAAGGGCAATGTCCGCCTCCTCCACGGTGAGTTTTACTACTGGAAGAACCCGAAAGGCGATGACTTGATTCTTTTCACTGGCGACAGTCAAGCCCAAACTATCGAGGGACAGTACGAAATAGCCGAAACCATCTTAGACTTCGCCAAAAAACATAAGGTAGAGACTATAATTACCCTTGGTGGCTACCGCAAAGAAGCCGACGAAATGCCAAAGGTTATCGCCACCTCGACGGACGGCGAAATATTAAACAAAGCCCTTAAAGCGGATGCCTCTCCGAGCCCTCCTGGAAACCCGATAGTCGGAACGGCTGGTCTACTCGTCGGAATGGCAAAGTTAAAGGGAATCTCTGCGTTGTGCCTTCTGGGAGAAACTCGCGGTTACCTTCCAGACCCCAAAGCCGCCAAGAGCATCCTCCTCGTTTTACAGAAGATGCTGAAGATAACCGTGAGCTTGGATGACTTGGACAAAGAAATCGCAAAGTCAGATAAAATTCTAGAGAAGATGCGCCAGATAGAAGCGAGAAGAGAAGCATACGCAAAGAAAATGCGCAAAGGCGAAGAAGGCAAAACCACGTACATCAGCTAAAGCTGAGGCTGTATTGTCAGTATAGTTCGTTTGTGAAGGAGTAACATGAAAAAAGTTCTAATCACAGGTGCAAGTGGTCTCTTAGGAAGCAAAATCGTCGCCAAAGCGGGAAAAAGATACGCAGTTTATCCTACTCATGCAACACATCCGTTTTTTAAGGAATCGCTGAAGATGAACATTACAGATGAGAAAGAAGTGAAGGATGTTTTCGACCGAGTTCAACCTGACATTTTAATTCATACGGCAGCAGAGACAAACGTGGACAGATGCGAGAATGACAAGCATCGCGCGTTGAAAGTGAATGCTGAAGCGACGAAGATTCTGGCAGAGAAGTGCAACGAAACAGGCGCTCGACTTATCTATATTTCAACCGACTATGTGTTCGACGGTGAAAAGGGGTTATACACGGAGGAAGATGAGCCCAACCCAATCAACTATTATGGCTTGACAAAGCTGATGGGAGAAAAACACGTCGCAGAGCTTTGTAAGAGCTGGGCGATCTTAAGAACGAGCGTTCTGTATGGCTTGCATCCTGAGAAACCGAATTTTGCAACATGGGTGATAACAACATTAAAAGAGGGAAAAACTCTCACCATCGTGGAAGACCACTATAATTCTCCAACATTAGCTGACAACTTGGCTGAAGTTATTTTGGAAACAATCGACAAGAGATTGGAAGGAGTCTACCACACTGCAGGAAGCGATCGGGTAAGCCGATACGAGTTTGCTCTTAAGATAGCTGAAACCTTCAATTTCGACGCCAGCCTCATAAAACCCATTAAAATGAGCGAACTCAAAGCGTGGACGGCGAAAAGACCAAAAGACTCATCACTCTGTGTAGATAAAATCCAAAAAGAGACAACGACAAAGCTCTTAGGCGTAGTACAAGGTTTGAGGGAGATGAAAAGCCAATGGGTAAAGACAAGGTGAAAGGGGTTATTCTTCACGGGGGACACGGAACAAGGCTTAGACCGCTAACTCACACCGGTCCCAAACAGTTAATCCCCGTGGCAAACAAACCCATGTCACAATACGTCCTAGAAGACCTGAGAGACTCGGGCATAGAAGAAATCGCCATCATCGTCGGAGATATATTGCCAGAAAAGGTCAAAGGATACTACAAAGACGGCAAAGAATTCGGCGTAAAAACAACCTACCTCCATCAAGAAAAACCTGGCGGAATAGCTCAAGCAATTAGCCATGCTGAAGAATTCGTCGGTAACAGCCCTTTCGTAGTGTACTTGGGCGACAACCTACTGAAGGGCAAGATAGCAGAGTTTGTGAAAGAATTCAAGAATTCAGATTACGATGCGATGATACTTCTCTGCGAAGTCGAGAACCCCAGACAGTTCGGAGTAGCTGAATTCGACAAAAAAGGAAAACTAGTCAGGCTCGTAGAGAAGCCCAAAGAACCGCCCAGCAACTACGCCCTCACAGGCATCTACTTCCTCACGCCCAAAATCTTCAAGATGATAAAAAGCTTGAAACCTTCTTGGAGAGGAGAGTTGGAAATCACCGAGGCATTGCAGGGCATGTTGGATGCAGGGTACAAAGTCGGATACAAGTTTGTAACAGGATGGTGGAAGGACACAGGCACGATGGAAGATATATTGGAGGCAAACCGCCTCGTGCTCGACGACCTTAAAAAGAGAATAGAAGGAGCCGTTGAAGAGAAATCGTCCATTCAGGGAAGAGTAGCTCTTGGAAAAGGAACCGTTGTCAAGAGTGGAGCTTTGATTAGAGGACCAGCTGTAATCGGCAAGAACGCAATCATAGGCGAACAGGTCTACATAGGACCCTACACAAGCATAGGAAACAACGTGAAAATCGAAAGAGGGGAGATAGAGAACTCGATAATCATGGATGACTGCCACGTGAGCATCGACGGAAAGATAACCGACAGCCTCGTGGGCGCGGGTACAACGTTGACTACAAACCAGAAAAGCCCAAAAGGCTATAGGCTTGTTGTAGGCGAATATTCGAGAATAGTTTTATGAGGTGTCAAAACTGATTGAAGGAGTGATCACACGGCAACTGAGGCTAGTTGCAGATGAGAGAGGATGGTTGATGGAAGTTCTCAGAAGCGACTGGGAACTATTCGAAAAATTCGCCCAAACATACGTAACTGCTTCCTATCCGCAAGTGGTGAAAGCTTGGCACATGCATAAAAAACAAACAGACAACATAGCTTGCGTCAAGGGAATGGTTAAACTAGTCTTATGCGACGGCAGAAGGAATTCGAAAACCAAAGGAGAGATCAACGAATTCGTCATCGGTGAAAAAAACCCGATGCTCGTTAAAATACCGCCTAGGGTTTGGCATGGTTTCAAGAACATAAGCGAAGAAGTCGCTCTCGTCATGAACGTGCCCACTAACCTATACGACTACAAGAACCCAGACGAACACCGACTACCACCAGACGCCAAAGAAATACCTTACGATTGGAAGCTCGCCCCGTGGCTAAAACACGGGTGACGAAAATGCGAGTCCTCGTAACAGGCGGCGCTGGCTTCATCGGCAGCAACTTCATAAG
>CAZJAQ010000070.1:0-5892 GCA_964544285.1 uncultured Candidatus Bathyarchaeia archaeon | reverse complement strand
AGGCATAGACGTATGCTTCTTCAACGGCGCTATACGAACAGGGGAGAATGAGAAGATGGCGAAGCTGCTGAGGAAAAAGGCCAAAGTCCTAGTTGCCTTCGGCTCCTGCGCCTGCGACGGATGCGTCAAGGGTCTGGCAAACCTGTGGGACAAGGAAACGATTTTCGAGCGCGCCTATCTTGAAACTCCCTCGACTAAAAACCCAAAATCAGTAACCCCCAAGACTTCCGTTAAGGTAGAAGAAGGAGAGTTGGAGCTACCTGAATTCTACGACACGGTGAAAACCCTCGACCAAACCGTAGACGTAGACTATTTCCTCTCAGGTTGCCCACCGCCGATTCCTCTAATAGTTCAAGCTGTTGAAGCCATAATCGCTAACAAGCTTCCTCCGAAAGGGTCAGTTCTGATGCCGACCAAATCTATCTGCGACGAATGCCCAAGAGAAAAGAAGAACAGACAACTCTCAGAGATTAAAAGGATTTATGAAATCGACGACGACTTCAAAACCTGCTTCTGGGACCAAGGAGTGATATGCATGGGACCAGCAACACGTGCAGGATGCGGCGCCCAATGTCCCAAGGTGAACATACCATGCACTGGTTGTGATGGTCCAGGACCACGCGTGACTGACCAAGGTGCCGCTGCCATCAGTGCGCTTGCATCGATTGCCACTAACCCAGAAGTCATCAACCAAGTCGTTGACCCAATAGGAACTTTCTACAAGTATTCTCTTGCTCGTTCCATCTTGCGGAGGAAAGTGATGAAAAAATGAAAGAAATAGTCATAGACCCGATTACAAGGCTAGAAGGACATGGAAAAATAACCATATTCTTAAACGATGAGGGAAACGTGGAAAACGCCTACTTCCAAGTCCCCGAACTGAGGGGGTTCGAACGTTTCTGCGAAGGAAGAAGAGCTGAAGACTTGCCCATAATAACTACGCGCATATGCGGCGTCTGCCCCGTCGCCCACCACATGGCAGGTGCTAAAACGTTAGACGCGGCTTTCAACGTTGAGCCCACCGAGACGGCTAAGAAACTTCGAGAACTCATGTACTGCGGCTACTTCATCTACGATCACATACTCCACTTCTACTTCTTGGGCGGACCAGACTTCGTGGTAGGACCAGACGCACCAGCAGCCAAAAGAAACATCCTAGGCGTGATAGAGAAAGTCGGCTTAGACATCGCCAAAGAAGTCATTAAACACCGCGCCTATGGGCAGAAGATAACAGGCATACTGGGCGGCAGACCAACCCACCCCGTGAGCGCATGCATACCGGGCGGAATCGCAAAGGCATTGTCTGAGGAGGATAGACAGGAAATCGAAAAAATGGTGAGAAGCTGCGTCGAGTTCGCAAAGTTCTCGCTGAAACTCTTCGACGACGTAGTCCTCAAAAACGCCGACTACGTAAAACTGATCACGAGCGACCCCTACAACCTGCCAACCTACTACATGGGAACAGTGGACAAGAACAACAAAGTGAACTTCTACGACGGCAAAGTGCGCGTGGTCGACCCGAATGGGAAAGAGTTCGTGAGATTCTCGCCCTCCGAGTACTTAGACATCATCGAAGAACACGTAGAACCGTGGACATACGTGAAACTGCCCTACCTCAAGAAAATCGGCTGGAAAGGCTTCGTTGCTGGACCAGACAGCGGCATATACAGAGTCGGACCACTTGGAAGACTAAACGCCGCAGATGGCATGGCTACACCCCTAGCCCAGAGCGAGTACGAGAGGATGTACAAAACTTTAGGCGGAAAACCAGTTCACGCCACTCTGGCTTTCCACTGGGCAAGACTCATAGAGCTCATGTACGCAACTGAAAGAGCCTTAGAGCTAATCACTGACAAGGGCATAACGAAGAAGGACATTAAGAATAAGCCTGGGAAACCCGGCGAAGGCGTCGGAATCGTAGAAGCAGCGAGAGGCACGTTGATTCACCACTACATTCTGGACGAGAATGCCTTAGCCAAAAAAGTCAACTTAGTAGTAGCTACAACTCACAACGCACCAGGCATCTGGATGTCGATTAAAAACGCTGCGCAAGGACTAATACACAACGGCAAGGTCAGCGATGGCTTATTGAACATGGTGGAGATGGCGTTCAGGGCTTACGATCCGTGCTGGGCATGTGCCACTCACTTCGCCGTGGGTGAGATGCCCTTGGAAGTCAACATCTACGACAGTGAAAGACGGTTGCTGAAAACGCTTAGGAGATGAGGGATTAATCATGAGCGAAGTTAAAGTTGGAGTATTCCTGTCAGACGGCGGAAAACAGCTTTCAGAAATCTTGGACTTCGACACTCTAACCAGCTATGTTAAAAAAGTTTCAGGAGTGGTTTTCGTCGCCCGAGGCGCTGAGTTTTGGCATGGCAAGGGACTACAAACCATCGTAGACGCCGTTAAAGGAAAGAAGATAAACAGGGTTGTCGTTGCTGAGACGTTTCCAAAGCTGAGCGAGGTGAAGATTGCAGAAGCAATTGAGGAAGCAGGTTTTAACCCCTACTTGATGGAGTTCCTCGACCTCAAAGATCACTGTGCTTGGCCTCATCGAGACACGCCTTCTGAAGCGACAGAAAAAGCCAAGGCTATGCTTCAAGGCGCCATCGAACGTGCCAAACTTCTCGAGCCCTTAGAGAAGCTTGAGTTTCCAGCCCTCAAATCAGCCTTAGTGATAGGCGGGGGCATCGCAGGCATGCAGACTGCCATGGATTTGGCGGACTTGGGATTCGAGGTTAATTTGGTGGAAAAGGAACCGTTTCTGGGAGGCTTAGCAGCTCGGGCGGGTCGCTTCTTCCCGACAGACGACTGCGCCATCTGCATCCAGTCTCCAGCCTCAGACGTCAAAACCATCACCCACACCTCTCGAAAATGCGTGTATCGTTCGGGTTTCAGCGAAATCCCAAACTTCAACATACTGGCTAATTCGAAGGTAGTCGCCGTTGAAGGGGTTCCGGGAAACTACAAGGTCACGGTTGAGAAAAAACCAAGATACGTTGACGAGTTGAAGTGCACTCGATGCGATAAATGCACAACTGTTTGCCCCGTGGAAGTGCCAGACGAATACAACGCAAAGCTGCAGACTCGCAAAGCCATCTACATGAACATTCCAAACGTTTACCCCCCTCTCTACGTCATCGATGAAAGCGTCTGCAAATTCCACGACTGCGCAAAATGCGTCGAAGTTTGTCCCACCAAAGCAGTTGAATTAGACCAGAAGCCCGAGCGCATAACGCTTAACGTGGGCAGCATCATAGTTGCCACTGGCTTCGAAGAATTCGACTCCAGCATCATAAAGGAGTACCACTACGGCGACTACCCAGACGTCGTAACAAATCTTGAACTCGCCAGGATGATTGACGGTTTCGGTCCCACGGGCGGCGTGATAATCAGACCGTCCAACCACAAGCCTGCGAAGAAAATAGTCTTCATCCAATGTGTAGGCTCTCGAGACAGGCGATGGAAGCCCTACTGCTCCAGCATCTGCTGCATGATATCCCTGAAACACGCCACGTTGATAAAATCTGCCTATCCAGACGAAGACATCAGCGTATGCTACATAGACATACGGACAACTGGAAGAGAGCACGAATACTATTACGAGCGAGCCAGAGAGATGGGAATCAAATTCGTAAAGGGTAGACCGACAGAAATCTCAAAAGACCCCGAAACAGGCAAACTAATCGTAGACACTGAAGACGCCCTTCTCCACAGGCTATTAGAGTTGGAAGCGGACCTCGTTGTGTTGGCTCCCGCCATGGTGCCCTCAAAAGGAACAGAGGAACTAGCCAAGCTCTTGGGCATTGATGTAGACCAAGACGGCTTCTTCAAGGAATACAACGCAAAGCTTAGACCCACCGAGACTAAGCGCAGGGGAATATACATTTGTGGAGGAGCAATCTTTCCCAAAGACGCCCCCACATCTTCTCTACATGCCCACTCAGCAGCTGTAAAGACTGCCAAGTTCTTGATTAACGGGAAGATAGTGAAAGACCAGAGAACCGCCATAGTCAACCAAGACTACTGCGGCGACTGCGAATTCTGCCCAGTCACTTGTCCCTACGGCGCCATAAGCTTAGAACCCACGACCGAAGACCACTTCGTCGCTCAGATATCCGACCTCCAATGCGAAGGATGCGGCGTCTGCGTGGGAACTTGTCCCCTCAACGCCATCGAACTTAGACATTCGAGACCCAACCAGATGGCGGCTCAGATGAAAGGGCTCATGTCCGTCAACGGCACTTCGAAGCCTCTAGTGTTAGCTCTGTGCTGCTCAGAATGCGGCCACACCGCCGTGGACTCGTCGGGTATGGCTATGATGCAGTACCCCGCCAACATAAGAGTCATGAAGGTTCCCTGCACGGGCATCCTGCAAGTCCACCAATTCTTAGAGGCTTTCAAGGCGGGTGCACAGGGAGTGATGGTCGTGGGATGCAAGACCGACGGTTGCCACTATGAGGTCGGCAGCCAGAAAGCCAAGAAGAAAGTCGAGCTTGCCAGAATGTTGTTGAAGGAATACGGTATAGAGCCAGAAAGGCTGGAGATGTTCAACATGGTGTACATCGAGGGAGACAAGTTCGCCGAAGCGGCGCATATGATGACCGAGAGGCTGGAAAAACTTGGTCCCCTGCAGGTGATGGAAGGCTCTTAGAGGAAAGTGAAGAGGAGTGAAGACGCGAGTAGCGAAGAAAGAGGGCATGGAATTCTCCGACGTGGTCACGAATCGCCTAGGTGGCGAGACCATCACACTATGCTATCAATGTGGAACCTGCGCCAGCAGCTGCCCAGTCGCCAAACTTACTCCACGCTTCAACCCTAGAGAAGTTATCAAACTGTCACTCTTAGGAGAACAAGAAGAGGTTCTTTCAGGCGAAGCCCTATGGCTCTGCTGCTCATGCTACAACTGTCAAGAACGGTGCCCCCAGAAAGTCGAGATAGCCGACGTAATCTATGCTCTGAGGAACATAGCCATAGCGAAAGGACACATTCCCAACATCTACTCAGAGTTCACGTCGGCCATGTTAAACGATGGCCGCGTAGTCAAGGTTTCCCAATTCGTAGAGAACAAAAGACCCACACTAGGTTTGCCCCCTCTCCAACCAACAGGTGCAGAAGCGCTGAAGAAGATTTTTTCTGCAACGGGCTTTGATAAGTTGCAACCGAAGAAAGAGGAATCGCCGTGACAAGCTACGCTATATTCCTAGGCTGCACCATACCCGCACGCCAGCCAAACTACGAACTGTCAGCGAGAAAATCGTTAGCCAAACTCGGAGTCGAGCTCGTTGACTTAGCCAACATGACATGCTGCTGTCCCCCGCCAGTGCAGTCGATAGACTTGGAGACCAGCCTAGCCGTAGCCGCCTACAACATCTGCCTAGCCGAAGAAGCCGACCTAAACATGCTCACCTTATGCAGCGGCTGCTTCGAATCCCTCGCCATGGCGAACGCTTTGCTGAAAGCGGACGAAGAATTGAAGACACGAATAAACGCGATTCTATCTTACGCTGGAAAAGAGTTTCAGGGCAATAAGGATGTTAAACACTTTCTTCAAGTCTTGACGGAAGACGTTGGGTTGAAACGCCTCAAGAACAGCATCTCTAAGCCCTTGAGCAACCTCAAGGTAGCGCCGTTCTACGGCTGCCATGCCCTCAGACCCAGCCGACTTTTAAAGCTCGACGACCCAGAACGCCCACGCATCCTCGAAACCCTGATAGAAACCTTGGGAGCGAAAAGCGTCGATTATCGAAATAAGCTAAAGTGCTGCGGCGGACTCTTGAGGGGCGTTTCTGACGACCTCGCCCTCGACCTCGCCAGAGAAAAGCTTGCTAACACGTCGAAGGCTGGCGCAGACTGCATCGCAACCCTCTGCCCCTTCTGCTTCGTCGC
>CAZJAQ010000069.1:0-6455 GCA_964544285.1 uncultured Candidatus Bathyarchaeia archaeon | reverse complement strand
ACGGAACCCATGAAGGCGACCCAGACTACAATCCAGAAGCTGACATTGCTCCACCGTGGGGCTGGATAAACCTTTACGACGCCGTGACTCTGTGCTCTAGGTATGGTTGGCACTGCCCGTAAAGGCTACAAGCACTCCTCCCCCTCTTTTTTATGGGAATAATCAAGGTTCGCCCTCCTTCTCGACTTCTCTCTTTCGATGACCTTTCTCACATGGATTCTAAAATAGTAAGATTCATATATGCAAGAAGGAATAGAAAAAACGACTAGAAAAAAATACTAGAAAAAAGAGTTGATAAGATGAAGAGCAAATCAAGAATAGCAATCTGTTGTCTTATAACCGCAATGATTCTCGGAGTAATAGCCACTGTCTTTGTACCGAGGGTGTTTGCTGCAACAGTGATTAGACCAATATCGGATGTCAGCGAACTAGGAGACCAAATAACAAAGCCAGACGTAATAGGTGAGACGTTTAAAGTTGCCATTGTCGTTGAAGACTTTGTCGATTTATATGGTTTCGATGTTCAATTCAACTGGACTACACAGTGGATACACTACACGGGCTATATTGTCACAGTACCTAGAAGCAGCTATCCGAATCCCGTTCCCCCAAGTCCCTACCCCGGAACTCTAAATACGCCCATACAGCAATTAGTAGATCAAGTAGACGAGAATGACGATATTCCATATACCGAACCGGGAACCATGGCTTGGATAGGATACAGCTCAAGAAACCCAGCAGTAGGTATGAATGGAAACGGCACCATCTTAGTTTTCGACTTCGAGCTTATAGATCAACCTTTCGACTACGAGGCACCTGATGGTGTAGACATTACTATACACTTCACCGCAACAGCACTTGCGAACTCCGGCGGCAGCCCAATCTCGCACACTCCCCAAGACCTTAACATAAAGCTGTGGCCTCGCTTGTTCGAGTACCCGCCAGTACCAATGCTGAAAGTGACCCCAGACTACGTGACTGGCTACCACATCGGCGAAACCTTCACCATGGACGTTTGGCTGATGGGCGCAGACGGCGGAGATTTAGACCCATTCTGGGACGTCGCAGGATGCGAATTCTACCTCAACTTTAACTCAACAATGCTACAAGGCTTAAGCGCCACAATCGACCCCGACGGCGACTTCGCATACTTCTGGGAGGACACGGTTTTAGAACTAATAAACGAAATCGGGCCAGACAACATACACATAGGTTTCATGGGATTATCCATTACACACGAACCAGTTGACGGCACGATTCGCATAGCAACCGTCACCTTCAACGTCACCTACGAATCCGACCTCCACCCAGTAACACCCATAGACTTAGAAAACCCCCTGTGGCCTACACCTTGGTTCATATTTGATGCAAACGGAGGAATCATCAACATCGCTAATCCAATGGGCACCGACTGGACCTCGATATACTCAACGTCAATGTTCGGGATCCAGTTCAACGTCACCGACTGGATCGACGAGGACGGCGATGGCGAACTCAGCACCGGCGACCAACTCATCATATACAACAAAAGCACGGGTAGATGGCACGACTATTACCTCAACTACGTAGCAGGCACTTTGCAGATGACGCAACAACCATTCAGCGCCACCTACGAAGCATACGCAGCAGACTTGCCCACTCACAAGTATTCGCCTTGGAGGAAGACAGCCAACACCGGAGCCGCCTTCAACGGTTTCGGTGTCCCGTACTGGACCGGCAACTTTAGTGTAGACTATCCTATATCCTCAGTGAACTCAATCGAAGTAATCCCACAGATCGGAGCGCCATACACTCTAGTTGAAGGTGTCGACTACATAGTCTACCCAGGCACCACAAAGATAGAACTGCTCACACCCCTCGACGAAGACGTCATCAACGAGTTCTGGATTCTAGGCTGGAATGCCACAGACTACGGTTGGCCAGCACTAGAAAACATATGCAGCGGCATCTCAAGCGTCTACGTACAGTTCCCGAACGGAACAGAAAGGTTCGCCATAAACTATGGCTATGCAGAGGAACCGCCGAGCGAGTGGTGGTTCGACCCAGACTTCCCATACGAACTCGAAAGCTGGTGGGCAACCGGATATGAACCCCACGATTGGTATACTTGGCCATACTGGGATGGATACGACAACGGCACCCGATACTGGGTGAACTACACCGCTCCAGCATGGATTGAAGTTGACTACAACGCTGAACCCGACACAAGACCATACTACATGGAGTTTAACGGTACCTACGCAGACTTCCTAGCCCTAGGCAACCCGCTCAACACGGCATGGCATGAAGTACATCCAAGATACAGCAACTCTTGGAATGTAACGGCATGGGAAGACGCTGACAGCAGCGGTGACATAACTGTTGGCGACACCCTCACGATGGACTTGGACGGAATGATCAGAGACTACCTCGTAGAGGACGTATCAACCGACATCAAAGCCACCAAAAAACCGTGCGTGCAAGACTCAGTTCCAGGCGACCCATTCTACACTGAGCCGCTCATAGTGGACATCGCAGGATTCCCACACCCAGAACGCACCATGTCCCCATGGTACGGAAGAGACTACGCAATACCACTGCCAAACGCCGTAGAAAACAGTGAGTTTGAAGCAATACCAGAGTTTGGCAGCATGTTCGTTGCATTGCTTCTTACGACAGCACTGACATCTGTGATACTTAGAGGAAGACGATATAGAAGAAACAACTAGTCCCATCAGTCCCTCTTTTTTTTCATTTTTATCTTTTTTAATGCTTTTGAAAAAAGAAAAAAAAAGTAGTTGTTCCTAAGCTTTTGCATGACGACGACGACGATACAGTATGAAGATAAAGGCAATAACAATGGCAACAACAATGGCAATCGCCGCAATGTACTCAATGGGAAAGCCTGTGACTTCTTTCACAGTGATTACGAATTGGTGTCTGTATACCGAAGTTGCCGTTCGAAAGCGATTATATTCAATCCCATTGCTATCCTTCACATTTAGAATAACGCGCCAGTCGCCTTCCTCCACAAACGTGAAATTTATGCTGACCAGATCTGAGCCTTGGGATGTGTAGTTAGCAAAGCTCGCTCCTGCTTTCCATATCTCCCAAGCGTAATTCGTTATCGATGCCCCAGCTTGCTTATGGAAACTTGCTAAAGCGCTAATAGACACAGTCTGATTCACATAGATGCTTTCGGGGCTAGGTGTGAAAGTGAAGCTCAGTGAAGGCGTACCGATGACCCGTAATATCCCCTGCCGCTTGTTGTCGAGCGGATTATCGTCATTGCTTATCGCTGCCTCAGCCGTTATATTGTAGGCATTTGGATTCAGGCTTTCTGAATGCTTGAACTCTATAGTCATTCCTGGCTCCAATTGCGTGACCCAATTTTTCAAAACTGAATCATTGCTGTAGAGGTTCACGTCGATTGCGGTTTCCTTTTCTGTTCCTTGGTTCTTAACAACTATTCGGAAGCTAGTCGTTTCACCGTCAATTACCGGAACCAAATATTGAGTACTTCCGGCGGCGTTCCATCCGAACTGAAGTGTAGTCACAACAACGTCGTGTACTTCCTGGGCTGTGACAAAAACTGGCTGAGAAACTGCATCATTGTCCTCGGTTTTTGCTTCATAAGGAACAAACGTGGCATTAGCAAAAACGTAGTAGTGTGCTTCGGCTTGAACCCCTGTAGTGTTCCAAGTCATATGTTGAGTCTTTATCCTATTTGCTCCACTAGATGTGAGGAGAACCTCTGCTTCATCTATTTTCCTCCAGTCGGTTGCTGAAATGTCATCCAAGTCGACTGATGAGGCATTGTAGTAAGCCATTAAAGTGAATTTTTCGTCAGTAGTGGCACCAGTATTTTCGACCAAAATTGCTACGTCAACTGTTCGGTTCACTCTTACGATGTCGCTTGGCGTCAACGTGATGAAGTTTAACTTGATGTCTCTGGACGACACAACTCGAATTGTTTTAATCCTCTCACTGCTATATATTCCGTCTGAGTCCATCACCATAAGCGAAACTGTGTAATCCCTTGAGGCAACATAAGAATGATGGATTATCGGGCTTGATACTTCAGTGATGTTTCCATCGCCGAAATTCCAGTTGTAACTGGCAATGGAACCTTCTGGATCATAGCTCTCTGACGCATTGAAGATAACAGGTTTGCCAACTACTCCCACATCAGGCCAAAATGTGAAATCTGCAGTTGGAGCGCCTTCAGTGCGGAATTCACCGTCAAAGCTGTGAAAAAGTAATGGTCTAGCATCGTTGTTTGCAAGAGCAACGCCTGTAAATTTTATCGCAGAAGACCCGGGGCTTGTCACGTTGAAAGTGATTATGAAGAAAGTGCCGTTGCCGTTGGAAACTTTTGCTGGATAAGACATAGAGCTGTAGCCTACCCAAAACATAGTTCCAGGCTCTGAACCCGGTATGTTGGCATCCTCATCCACTTCCTCAATAAGCTTGAAAACTGGATCACGGAGTACACCTGCGTAAGGACTTGGCGGAACGGGGTTAGGATACGTCTCAACGGGCACCGTAACTGTGTGGCTCACGTACCTCAAGATCGCCTTGTTCCATGCGATTTGAATGTCAAAACCATAGAGATTTCCCAGAGGACGCTCTACAAGTGGATTGTTTGGGTCGCTGTCATAACTATTAGTAAGGTTGAAAACCACCACGGCAACTGTAAAGGTGTCGCCAACATTCGCAATGACAGTTTCGGGATAGACATAAACCGAGGGCCATTTCGTGGGTAGTGTCGACTGAATCGATGTACTCTGGACTCTCAGCGTTGGAGCAATTACAGCGATGTTTGACGCAAGAACCAGTAGAATCACAGTGAATATGCTTGGTGCTTTTCCGAAATTCAAACATCATCACCTTTTGTGTAGTTACCTTTAACTTGATTTTCTGTGATTTAAGCTTTATTGAAACCCCGTGGAGCTAGTTGTCTTCAAGAAGATAATCTGCCAGCGAATCTTGAAAATCCTTGAAAGCCTACAAAGAGGGATTAACATCAAATTAAACATAACTTATGAAAGTATTCCGCAACTCCATTTATCCTCCTAAACGAGGTCCGAGGTGCCCAAATCTGAGTTTGGACAGTAAATATATATTATCGCTGGACGGGTATGTGATGTGAGAGTCTATGCTACGAGGCAGAAGTGATTATTTGAAGGGCGTGCTGAAAAAATGCGTAGCTTATCTTGGCAGACATAGTCATTTCTTGACGCTCCTCGCGATTCTTCTGAGCTTTACTATTCCTTTCCTCATCCTCTATCAATTGGATGCTCCGTCCTTTAATGCGACTTGGAAGGGGAGAACGTTTTACCTGTTCTTCTTATGGCTCGTTATCCTGGAGTTGGTATTGGATTGGGAGAAGTTCAAGTCCCGAGAACGAGATGCATTAGGACTGGTGAGAACTGCTGTTTTAGGCGTGGTTCTGCTGATTCCGACATTGTACGTTGTAGCTGCAAATTATTTTGGCTTGAATGCGATGATTGTTGATTTTTCTATGCAGTTTTACGTGCCCTGGGTGTACTGGATGCCTCTTTCAGTCGAATACCTAGTCTTTACGGGGTTGTTCGTTGCGGTTTTACTGTTAGCATACGGGTTTGATGGTTTGAAGGATTTTTCGATTTCCACAGTGTTCTTGGGCGCCGTCGGAGTGGTGTACATGATAGACAATTTGTATCCGTATGGAAGGTTTACGCCTCTTCAACTTTTTGTTCCTGCTACGACTTTGTTGGCAGCCAACGTCTTGAATCTAATGGGGTACCAAACAATCATAACCCAGATGGTTAATCACCCCACGTACGGCTCCATGCCGTATCTATTGGCTGAGGATTCAATTGGAAAAACTGCAGGGTTTGCCATAGCTTGGCCGTGTTCTGGCGTTCAAAGCCTCTTCATCTACACCATCGTGATAGTGTTGTTTCTGAAGAGAACCCCGATGCGATGGTTGCACAGGGTAGCTTACTTTGCTGTTGGTGCAATCGTTACTTATCTCATCAACATACTCAGAATTGTCACCATCTTCACAATCGCAATAAACAATGGTGATTGGGCGTTGTTCCATAACTACTATGGGGAATTGTACTCTATGACGTGGATTATAGCTTATCCGCTCATTATAATAGGCAGCCAAATGCTTTGGGACAAGATTAGAACAAGAGTGGCTTTCAACGTCGGTTTACGCAGACTGTTTCGCGCATCGAAGAAGCCTTCGGTTTAATAGGCATAGTTTGAGTAGGGAAGGGTTAAGGTTGGGTTCGTTCGAGTTTGTTAAGAAGAAGTATACCTCTTTCGTGCAAGAGTGGAATTGGAGCACACATCAGAACACCCAAACCACAATCGAAAAGCACTAAATCTGAAGCCTAATAGGACGGCCTAGACTAGGCGCAGAGAACCTAAACAGAAGCCCTAACGCGAACAAGTGCGGGGGGTTAGGTTTAAACATCGGTTTA
>CAZJAQ010000068.1:0-6563 GCA_964544285.1 uncultured Candidatus Bathyarchaeia archaeon | reverse complement strand
AGAACCTTCTTCCCCGCAGAAGAAACGTTCACGGCAATCTCCTCCACAAGAATAGACTTGCCTGCCCCTGGCAACCCCGTGAGCGCAAACTGTCCCACGACGGGCAAGCCGTTCAAGGGTTTTCCCTCAGGAGTCAGGAACAAGTAGTCGACGAAAGTGCCCGTGGGAATGGCTGTCAGGGATTTTTTAGCTTCTTCTGCAGCACTCGGTCGCAGGACTAGGGAGCTGAGCTTCTTTTCCTTGCGCACGATTTCGGTCGTCATGGGTTTCGTGGCAAGCTCCCACTCGTCAGTCGGACCTCTCGCCTCTTTCATGGCGCTCGCCAGAGTCTTCGCCATAGCCTTGACGATTTTATCCACGTCGGGCGTCGGCTTGCTTTCCTCCACCGCAGCTTCTTCAGGCTCTGCCTTTTCCTCAGACACGGCTGATTCTACAGAGGGTGTTAGAACCCACACTTCGCCCTTCCTGTCAATCAGCCCCTTCGCCTTCAAAGCCTGCAGTAAGGCGTAAGCGGATTCGGGTCCATACTTGGCTACGCTAAGCCCCTCAGAAACCTCGTCGAGAGAAGCTTGACCATCATGGTCTCTGAGAAAATCTAGAACGTCTTTTTCTTCAACCATACTTCTATTCCCTAACTTTTAATGAGGCTTTCTGGCTAAAAACTTCTCCCTCAGAAAACAAGATAAGCACGTCATAACAACTTCTGAAAAAGCATTTCAAGAGAGAGTGAAAGCAATGGACGTGTTTGAAGCTATAAGGACTCGGAGGAGCATAAGAAAGTATAAACCCAAACCCGTTCCCGACGAAAAGTTGAAGATGATTCTTGAAACTGCTCGTCAGGCGCCTTCCGCCGCTAATCGCCAGCCGTGGCGGTTCGTGGTGGTCCGCGATGCGGAGAAAAAGAAGGCTCTGGCAAAGGTAGCGAACAATCAGACGTTTCTGGCAGATGCCGCCGCTATCGTGGCAGCGGTAGGCGACCCTGAAGTCTCGAAAAAATGGCACGACAAGGATGTCATGATAGCCGTGGAACACATGGCGTTGGCAGCCACAGCCTTAGGCTATGGAACATGCTGGATAGGCGCCTTCAACGAAGACGAAGTGAAGCATCTGCTCAACATCCCTGAAGGAATGCACGTGATCATACTGCTACCCATCGGCATGCCCGACGAAAAGCCGCCATCCAGGCCTAGAAAAGATTTTTCGGAGATTGTCTACGGAGAGGAATACGGCAAACCCTTTGGCACAGGGTGATTCCCGTGGACATGAAAAGAGTCTACGACTATATTGACCAGCATTCGAAAGGCATCGTCGAAGAATTAGCCAAGTTGGTTAGGCAGCCCAGCGTCTCTGCGAGGGGAGAGGGAATGCATGAATGTGCAGAGATGGTTGAAGGGATGCTGCAGGAAGTTGGGTTTTCCACCCGGATGATTCCAGAGCGAGGCGGGAACCCTGTCGTTTACGGAGAGCTCAAGTCGAAAAAATCGAAGAAAACGTTGCTTTTCTACGACCATTATGATGTTCAGCCGCCCGAACCCTTAGAAGAATGGAAATTCGACGCTTTCAGCGGCAAAGTCCATAAGGGAAGGATTTACGGTCGAGGCACCTCGGACAACAAGGGAAACATCGTCTCGAGGATGAAGGCGGTGGAGGCTTTTCTCGAAACAGTCGGCGACGTTCCCGTGAACGTGAAGTTTGTGGTGGAAGGAGAAGAGGAAATCGGTAGTCCCCATCTTGAACCCGTAGTTAAGCGTCATAGAGGCTTGTTTTCCTGCGACGCTGCGATATGGGAATTTGGTGGAACGAACTTTGAGGGACGCCCCGAGGTCTATCTTGGGTTGAAGGGCGTGTTGTCGGTGGAGTTGAGGGCGAAAGGAGCGTCGAGAGACGTGCACTCGGCAAACGCTCCGCTGGTTCCTAATCCTGCGTGGCGCCTCATCTGGGCGTTAAACGCGATGAAGAACGCGAAGGACGAGATATCGATTGAAGGCTTCTACGATAACGTCGAGCAGCCTTCCACGAAAGAGCTTGAGCTGTTGGGCGACGTTCCCCTCGAAGAAGAGGAGTTGAAGAAGATGTGGGGTTTAGAAGAGTTCTTGCATGCTAAGACTGGGGTAGAGGCAAAGAAGACGTTGTACTTCAGCCCCACTTGCACGATTAACGGCTTCCTCACGGGTTACGCGGGGCCGGGCTCCAAAACAGTGCTGCCGAAAGAGGCTGTAGTGAAGCTTGATTTTAGGCTCGTGCCCAATCAAAGGTCCGATGAGATTTTCAGGAAACTCGTTAAGCATCTGCAGAAACGTGGCTTCAGAGACGTCGAAGCTGTAAAACATGGTTCCACTGAACCGACGAAAACTCCGGCGAAAGACAAGTTTGTGGGCGTAGTAGTGAAGGCGGCGGAAAAAGTGTATGGAAGGAAGGCTGTTGTATACCCTACGAGTGCGGCGTCGGGGCCGATGCATCTGTTCCGAGACTGGCTGAAGTGCCCCGTTGTTTCGGCTGGTTGCAGTCACGCTGACGCGAGGGGTCATGCTCCAAACGAAAACCTGACCCTAGAAGGCTTCGTAGTAGGAACAAAGTTCATCGCAGCAATCCTAAATGATTTTAGCATCTTCTGACAAATAGCGCTGTTCAGCTGAAAGGAGAATGCTCTTGAAGGCGGACGTCACAGACAAGGGTGCGATTCTTTTAGGAAGGCATGTAGCTTGCGATGCCCATGAAACGAGACCGTTAAGGATTGTCACGCATGCCCACGCCGACCACATGAACGGGCTGCAGCAGAGCTTGAAGAACTGCAACACGGTAGTGATGACGCCAGCCACTAAAGATTTAATCGACGTTTTAAAAGGTCCAGAGTTTCTTCTGAAGGGGAATGTGAAGGCAATCGAGTACGACAAGCCTCTGACCTATGATGGTGAAAGATTGACGCTTTACAGGGTTGACCACATTCTGGGCGCGGCTCAGGTACTCGTGGAAGACGCTGAGGGAACGCGCATTCTGTACACAGGTGACTTTCGCATCGCAGACACGCCCGTAATCCTGTCAGACGTTCTGGTCATCGAGGCTACTTATGGCAATCCTTGGCGTACAAGAAACTTTGAACACCAAGCCAAACACGCGTTAATCTCTATTGTCGAAAAAGGACTGAAGCAGGGGCCTGTTTACGTTTTTGGCTATCATGGAAAACTCCAAGAAGTGATGCAGATACTGCACGAAGCAAGAATCAAAGCGCCCTTCATCATGCCCGAAAGAATCCTACGAGTCTCGCAAATCCACCAAAAACACGGAGCGCGCATCAATAGACCCTTGTTCTCAACTAAGCATCAGATACAGTCGACTCTTCAAGAAGAAACGCAATATGTTGCTTTCTACCACATGAATTGGCGCAAAAAAGTAGGCTTGGACAAGTTCAGAGTGTGCGTAAGCGGGTGGGAGTTCAACTCGCTCTGCAGGCAGACAGGTGAAAAAGAATACGTCGTCGCCTTGAGCGACCACTCAGACTTTAAGGGCTTGCTAGAATACGTCATGCAGAGCAAGCCGAAATTAGTCATAACTGACAACTACCGGGCTGGAGACGCGGAAGCACTCGCGAAACAGATAGAGAAACAGCTCGGGATAAAAGCAAAAGCATTGCCACGTTGAAAAGAAACTCACCACATGCCACTGGTTATGCCAAAGCCGTAAAAGTACCTACGTTTCGCATCATTGAGCGCCTGTTCTAAGCTTAATAGAACGGTCTAGTCTAGGCGCGGAGAACGCACACTCAAAACTTTTAAAGTCATAAAGAGAACAAGAAATAGGCAGGATACTCATGGTCGTAGCTGGAAAAATCTTCAAACTAACCCAACCCCAACCACCCGCAGAAATCGCACCCAAACTAGAAAACTACAAACACCAAGAAGAATACTCAGAAGAAAACCACAACTTCCCACTGATAACCGAAGTAACAAACCTCCTACCCAAAGAAAACACCATCACAGGAATCTACTCCCACGACTACATCATACACGTGTTCCACCGAGGCAAAACCATCCCAACACCCAAAACCATACAAGCCATCTTCAGCTTCCAACAATCCAACGACAAAACACTGCTAACAATCGTCGAAAAAAAGCGGACAGCAAACTTTGTCGCCAACAAACTAAGCGACATCCTCTTCGAAAAAACTGGAAGAATAGTCGAAGCCCAAATACCGCCAGAAACACTCCAGAACTTCCACCTGAAAAACCCAGAAGACACCAAGATAACTTTCTTCGACAACGTAGACATCCCTAACGTAGACAAACTATCCCTCTACGGCCCCGACCTGGCTGGCACAACCCTATTCGAAGAATACACCAAACATGGCGACGTATGGTACATCGTCACACGCGCAAGAGAATACGGATACGTCGTCGGAATCACCCGAGACACATCAGTGACCATATTCAACCTAACAGACAAAAACAAGTACCTAGAATACGTCGCAAAAGAAATACACCCCCTGACAGTCTGAAAACGCTATTCCCGCAGCGGCTCTTTCTCCGTCTTCAAAGAAACATCCTTAATCAAAACCTTCGACAACAGGACTGGAACATCGCTGGGCAAGACCTCCAACGACACCCGTTCCTCAGGAAGATCAACCGATTCCTGTAGAGCACGCAGCCGAAAATAATAACAATAAACCGGGTTACCATCACAGAAATGCTCCATGTCAAACTCAGAAACATCCCCATCCATGTTCTCAGCTACCATCCTAACGCACTCCTTCTTTGAAGCACTCGAAAGATAGGGACACTTCACGTCAGACACCCGTCTATATGTTGAACAGTTTTTCCGTTTTCCAGAGCTACAATATGTCTCTTAAAAGACATATCGAGTATTACTATGTACGAATCCGAATATAAACGTTCCGTTTTTGAATCCTTAGGGATGGGTGTATGTTTTTATGTTTTGTGCGTACTGTGTTTAGTGAGGTTTGTGGCTTGTTGGTTGGTGTTGTTGGTAGGGATGTGGATGGGTGGGGGACTTTGCAGCTTAGGGCGTCTTTGGAGAGGCGGGGTGTGTCCTTTCTGTTTTTCAGGTTCTCAAGCCTGGTGGCGAGAGTTGGCTACGGAGCATCCGTGAGCGCGACGAACACTGACTTAGACGATGACTTGGCTGCGCTGATCATTCGTCCCGTTGGGCGTGGTTCTGTGGAGGAAATTGTTTTTCGGATGGATCTGCTGCATACTCTTGAGCGGCGGGGTGTGTTGGTTATTAACCCTGCTGGGGCGATTGAGCGGTGTGTGGATAAGTATTATGCTCTGGCGCTTTTGGAGGAAGGCGGGGTGTCTGTGCCGCGGACTGTGGTTACTGAGAGTGCGGAGGAGGCGTTGAGGGGTTTTCGCGAGTTGGGGGGCGATGTGGTTTTGAAGCCTCTCTTTGGTTCGCGTGGAATCGGGTCTACGAGGATTTTTGACGCGAATGTTGCCGAGAGGATTTTTAATTCTTTGAGTTTTCATCATGGGGTTCTGTATCTTCAGGAGTTTGTTCCTCATGGGGATTCGGACATTCGGGCTTTTGTGGTGGGTGAGCGTGTTGTGGCTGCTATGCGGAGGGTTGGGAGTTCGTGGAAGACGAACGTGAGCCAGGGTGCTCGACCCGTGGCTACACAGCTAGGTGAAGAGTTGGAGAGTTTGGCTGTTAAAGCCGTGAAGGTTGTGGGCTGCAAAGTTGCGGGTGTGGACATTCTGGAAAGCGAGAAGGGACCGTTGATTGTTGAGCTTAACAGTCAGCCTGGTTGGCGTGGGTTGCAGTCTGTGACTCGGGTGAATATTGCGGATTGTATCGTTGATTACGTGTTGGCTGGGGTGAAAAAGTGAGCGAGATGACGAAGGAAGTAAGAGTTTCCAGAGTTAATGTTGTTGCTGGCGAGGTTGAGAGGAAAGAGGATGTTGTGGCCAGAGAGGTTCCGCTGCATGTCTTTTTAGGCGGCGTTCATTTTGTTTCTATTCTTTGCTCGCCGGGTTTGTTGAAGGAGTTGGTGGTGGGGTATTTGTTGGGTGAGGGAGTGGTGAGTTCGGTGGGTGAGGTTTTGGATGTTGATTTTGTTGAGGGAAACAGATGTCATGTGACTTTGAGGGGGGCTGATGTTGGGGAGCGTGTTGTTGTTTCGAAGCCCTTTGCGCGGTTGATTGTCTCTGCGTGTGGAGGCGTGGGTTATGGGTCGCTTTCTGAGTTGCTGGGTACGATTGATTTGAAGCCTTTGTCTTCTTGGCAGGTCGAGGCGAAGACGGTTTTGGAGTGTGTCAGACGGTTGAATGTGTTGGGTTCTGTGTTTAGGAGGACGGGGTGTGTGCATGTTGCGGCGTTGTTTAAACGTGATGGGGAGCTGGTTGCTTTGGCGGAGGATGTGGGGAGGCATAATGCTGTTGATAAGGTGGTTGGGTCGGCGTCTTTGGGTGGGCGTGTTTTGGGCGAGTGTTTGTTAGCCTTGAGTGGGCGGTTGACTGCAGATATTGTTTTGAAGGCGGCGCGGGTGGGTGTTCCTGTGGTGGCGTCTTTGGCTGGGGCGGTTGATTCGGGTGTGGAGGTTGCTGAGCGGG
>CAZJAQ010000067.1:0-6819 GCA_964544285.1 uncultured Candidatus Bathyarchaeia archaeon | reverse complement strand
GTATTCGATTTGCCCGACAACCTTACCATTCAAGGTTACGAGTTTCTTGTGAAATCCTTTGGGAATGGCAGTTTCTAGGTATTCGCGTCTGTTCTTGTATTTTATGAGGGGCATCGATGCGAGGCATCTGTAGAGGTATCTCTCGTACTGCTTGTTTTTGGTTATGTCCAAGATTTCGGTTTTGAGTTTTGCATTCATTTGTCCGCCTTCTATTCGTGAGAGTAATTAAGTTAAATAATAAGTAACCCAGACACAATTTTTAACTATGCTCCCCGACTTTGCAGTAGCCACCTTTCTTGCAGTCTGCCTAACCATTTTCGTCGCCGTCAATCTGCTTAACTTAGCAAAGCATGCTGGAAGCAAGAGTGCTGGGCACAGGGCTGAAGTGGAGCTGCCGAGGGGTCTAGTTCTCTTCTTAGCCGCTCTTGGGACCGGGGTCTTCTTCCTCGAATCAGCCTTGTACGCTGTTCTAGTCTTCGGGGGGCTTGGAACTGTCATAAGCAACTCGTTTTTTCAACTTCGATTTCCCCTCGACTCGTGGGTACAGCTAATAGGCATTCTTGCAACTGCTTTTGGCTACGCCTTGTTCCTCTGGAGCGTCCTCGCCCGAGGCAAGTATGCCACTTCTTGGGAAATGCCCGAAAACCAAAAACTCGTAACATGGAGACCATACCGCTACGTGCGCCACCCATCATACCTCGCCTACTTCATCCTGTTCATCGGTCTATTTTTCACCCTTCTAAACTTGACTGCAACGGTTCCTCTTGTCGCGATTCCGGGCTACATACGTGTCGCAGTTAAGGAAGAAGAAATGCTGACGAAAAGGTTCGGGGAAGCGTACAAAGAATATCAACGCGCAACGGGCATGTTCTTTCCCAGAAAGAGGCTGCATGTTTAGGTCTTGCTGTCGAGTCCTTTTATTGCGTCTCTTAGGCTCTGGGCGGCGTCTTCGGGTGGCACGACGTTGATGTACATTCCCGTGCTCTTCTCAAACCCCGCCCAGATGGACAGTTTTGGGTAGACCTCCAGATGCCAATGATAAAACTTGTCTGCCTCTGCGTTGGGCGCTACGTGAAAGCCGTAGTTGTAAGGTGGGTCATTCAAGAGCGATTTCAACCCGCCTAGACAAGTTTTCAACGCTTCTGCCAAGTCCTTTACGGTCTTAGGCTGCAAGCCCAATAATGTTGCTTGATGCGTCTTAGGCATTATCCAAAACTCGAAGGGATTGATTCCCGCCCAAGAAGCGAAAACAACGAAGCTTTCGTTCTCCCAGACGTGTCGGGATCCGCCCCTTTCTTTCTCGAGGATGTCGCAGAAAACACATTTTCCATGCGCGTCGTAAAACTTCTTGCTTGCCTTCAACTCATCACTAGGAATTGTCGGCACCGTGGGCGTTGCGATTATCTGGCTGTGGGCATGTGACAGTGAGGCTCCCGCGTCTAGGCCGTGGTTTCGGAAAATCGAAACATACTTTACGTAGGGTTTTGAAGAAAGCGCCCTCAAACGGTCAACGTATCCGTTAACCACGTGGATTAGTTGGGGAATCCTCGCAATGGCTGGGTGTTCGTGGTGGTCGGGGGATTCGACGAGCACTTCGTGATGTCCAACCGCTTTGCCCGTTTTGAAGCTTTCTCCCTTTTCGGGGGGAGAAAAAGCGGAGAACAGGTTGGGTACGCAGCGAATCAGCCAGTCTTCGTGGCGTAAGCCATCTGTGTCCTTCTCCTTTCGTATGCCTTCTTTGCCTTTCAAATACACGAGCACGGCTGGCGGTGTTTTTCGTTCGTTTCCGGGACAGAAGGGGCACGAACTCTTGTCCACGCTTTGAGCTGCGTTTTCTTTCTTGACAAAGTCGGTCGGTCTGCGCTTTCTGTGGGTGGCGATGACTACCCAGCGGTTAAGGAGGTAATCTTTTCGAAGGTCGTTCAGCAAACGAGTAACATCCTGTAGCAGGCTAAAGCTTTGTTGGAGGTTGCTTAATCTTTTTTTTTCTCTTCCTTAGCGACTTCTTCGTAAACCTCTAGAGTCTTCTCGGCTATAGCGTCCCAAGTGAAGTGTGCCAGAACACGTTTTCTGCCGTTCTTGCCGAACTCGTTTTTTCTGTTCGGGTCTTGTAGGCAGCTCACGATTCCCCAAGCGACGTCCACTGGGTCGTTGGGGTTAATGTGAAAGCCGCATTGTTCAGGGCCGTTCGCTAGTACTATTTCTCTCATGCCGCTTATTCCGCTGGCGCCCACGACGACTGGTTTCTCCATGCTCATGGCTTCTAAAGCGACGATTCCAAAGGGTTCGTAGAGGCTGGGAAAGACGGCGACGTCGCAGGTTGCGTAGTGGGCTATTCGTTCTTCTTCGGGCACGAATTCGAAGCGAAACTTTACGGCGTCTTGAAGGTTAAGCCCCTTAACCATGCTCCTCAGATGTTCTTCCATGTCTCCTAAGCCAACAATCACCAGCTTAGCCTTGGGAACCTTCTGCAAGACGTGGGGCATAGCCATGATGAGCTTGTCGACTCCTTTGACCCAGACGAGTCTGCCGATGAAGAGTATCATCTGTTCATCGTCTTTGAGCCCGTAGCTTTCTCGTATTTGCTTTCGCTTTGCCTCGTCCACTTGTTCTGGGGAGTATTTTTCTGGGTCGACGCCGTTGTAGCAGACTCTGATTTTTTCTTTCGGAAACCCTAATTCAACCAGCTCGTCCTTCATGGCGTTCGAGACGGTGATTACCAAGTCAGCCACTTGTCCGCCGCGGTGCTCGATGCTGCTGACAACTTCCGACCCGTTGCCCAGAGTCCGCCCCTTCTCTGTAGAGTGAACGTGAAATACCAGCGGTAGTCCAAGTTCCCTCTTCGCCGTCACGCCCGCAATGACCGAGAGCCAGTCATGCGCCGCCAAAACATCGTACTTGAAGCCTTCTTTCTTGACGAGCTCGTTGACTATCTTAGAAGCGGCGAGGTAGTTGTAAACGAGAATCCTGGAGAAGAATTGTATGCCCCTGCCCCATTTTCTGACGTCTTCGGCGATGACGTCGGGCAGAGAATCCGAGACGTCTATGTCGAGGGGGCGGTGGATTTCGATTCCGCGCCACAACTCCCTCGTGGGCAGTGCGCCTTCATCGTCGTTCATGGTGAAGACTGACACGTCATTCTCTGAGAGAACGAATTTCCTCGTAATCTCAGCCGCATAGGTACCCAAGCCCCCGACTATTTTGGGCGGGTACTCGTAGACCAACACAGCAATCCTCATCTGTTCACCATGCTTTCGTTTTTTTCGATGTTTTATGGCTTAAGGTATTATTGCTTATTTACGTTTCCCAAAAAACAATAGATGCATTGTATAGAAAAGAAGTGGGTTTAGTCTATGGTTTTATCTTGTATGCTTGTTTTATGACGGTCTGCAGTATCTTGTGGTGTTTATCTTCGTCGCTGGCTATGTGCTCCAGCAGCAACTTTATGCCCTCGTCGTCCGTCTCCTTAATCTCCTTCTTAATATGGTCAAGCATCGCCTTCTCAGTCTCGATGTGCTTCTCCAAGCTTCTCCTGATGACTATCTTGTCCACGTAACTGTCCAAAAGAGTATCCCAGAGCGGCAAAGCATCCTTTTTACTGATTACCTCCAAGATACCCTCCAAAATCATGGCATGTTTCTCAGAGTCCTTCTGCGTCTCCAACAGCAGTAGCCTAGCCGCCACGTTGTGCACGTTTTTTATCTGCTCATCGACAGTGGTGACAAAATTCTTCTCTATCTTAATCTGCTCTTTAACGAGTTTTGTGAGTGTTTCTTGGGACATGTTGTTTTTCCTTCTTTAGTTGAACTGCTCCATCTTACTATTAAAGCTTTAACATTCTCAGCCTCCCAAAAGCCAAGGACGCAACCGCCTTGCCCCTACATTCAGAGAGCTAATAGACAAAGCCCTCTTCAGAAGAGAGTTTTCTCTCAAACACAGCAAAAGTCTGAAAAGGCAAGACACACAATAAATAGCAGAAGAGGAGGGCAGCAAACTAATGCGTTTAAACCCCATAAAACATAGAATTCTAGAAGAAATGGCTAAAGAAAGCCAGCCTGAAAAGCCCAAAGACATAGCCAAGAAAGTCGGACTCAACTTCTCCACCTGCATGATGCACATTCTCGGACTAAAAAAAGCTGGATACGTTTCCACGCCAGAAAAAGGCTACTACAAGATAACAGACTTGGGCAGAGAGGCTCTGAAACCCAAAACCAACAAAGAAGCAGCCGCCTCTCTTCTAAAACCAGTAACCCCAGAAAGAGCCTTCTACTTCTACACAGGAATAAACCAATACTCAGGCATGCACGCCAACAGCATATGCGATTTCTGCGAGAAGATAAAGAATGCAGACAAAAAATCCGTGGAATTCCACATGTCTAGAGAGGATTTTGAACGATGGTTTGAGAGCATCGGAGACCAAGAACTGGCGAAGAGAATCGGGGCAATTCGAAAAGCAGGCGCCTCTGGAGAAGAGCTGAGGAAGCTGGTCTACGGGGCTGCTAAAACTCGCTGCGACGAGCTTCTAGCCATCACAAAGTCTTCTTAGCTGGGAAAAGCAAAAAATGAGGAAGGTTTAGGCTGGTTCGAAGCGGTCTTTCAATTTCTCCAATATCTGGGGTAGCGTAGTGTATTCCATAACTTCGGCACTCAAACGTGCCGGCTCGAACTCGCCCATTCTGCGAAAAGCTACAGCCATCTCCAGAGCTTCCCGCCTAGCTATGTCGAAAGCTGGATCGTCGAAGATGTCGCATATTAAAGGCACACCATTATCGTCGCTTGCCATTCCTCCGTTGCATACTTGAAATCCAACAGCCACCATCCTCGGCGGACCATCGAAAACCGTGCACTTGCTGTCTTTCAAGCTTACGGGCATTAGCGGTCCCCAATGACTGCCCCGCATCCACCCTTCGACAAAATACGTTTGAAGGAATGGCACAAGGATTTCGCCAACGGCAGGCAACCCATGCTGCGCCCTCACGATGGCAACAGGGTCGTCCTTCCCAACATATTTACCAGCAATGAGCGACAGTTTCGTGGTGCTCGTTGCGGCACACACAAGGTTATCACTCGCTCGCCAGACACGAGAAACAGTGTAGCGCGTGCTCGTGCCGAGGAGAGCAAGCATTTCATACATTTCTTCAGGAGACTTCAAAACAACTTTCCTGCTTTCTTTCGTGTCTAAGACTTCAAACTTGAAGCCCCCACTCATGTTGGGGTCTATAACGAGTCCCGCCGTGTTCATGGGGTCGGCGAATATGCGAAATATGGGATAGTTGAATGAGCCTACTGAAGTCTTGTCCGCTGCAAACACGACAATTGGGTCTGAGCCTCTCTCCTCGATTTCCATCTCCGCCACGCCTGGACCCATCCCACGAATGTTGCCGCTGAAAGCTGTTTTAAGCAAGTCCTGCCCAGCGCCGTAAAGCTTCAGTTCTTTAGCTTTCTCAGCAGCCTTCTGGAAGACGTTCCAAGCTAATGCGTGGATTTCTTTGTTTCGTTCACCCTTCTCGTGGACCATGAGGAGTTCCAAGTCGTCTCCCGCGTTGAACACGTAGAAGCTGTTGACGAGTCCTTCGTTTTTCGCTTTCTCAAGGTTGTTCCTACCTATTTCAAGTAGTATGTCGGGAACAACATGGTGCCCTACGAGAGAGCCTACATCGCATTTAATAATCGATATCGTAGTTTTCATAGGCGTCCCCATTTCTCCAGATTTACCTACTCTTCTTTTTACTTCTTAAAGACTTTTCTGAAGCATCGACTTGTCAAGCTAACTTTTTTATTCGCGGCCTAACATAGATGTGGAGACAAATCTATGGGAAAGCCTGCGATAGTCTCTGCCAAGATTCCCGAAGAAGTCTATCGAGAATTCGTTCTACGCATACCCGAGGGCGAAAGAAGCGCCTTCATCAGGGACGCGGTAATGGAAAAACTGCAGCAGGTTCCTAGACCAGACAAGATTCTGGGGTTGGAAGGACGAGTAAGCAAACTTGAGGCGGACTTTTCTGAAATTAAGAAATACCTTGCAAAGCTCGAAGTACTCACCTACGAACAAGGAGTCATCAACCCTCACACCTTCTGCATCGACGAAACAGACCACAAAATCGTCGACTACCTCCTACACTACAAAGGCGCAACAACCCCAGAACTAGCCGAATACTTGAAAACAAACCGCTGGCTAACCCTCAACAGGCTGCGAAGAATCCAAAAATCATCCAAGAAACAACTTGGAAAACCGATAGTGCAATATTTCCCAAGCGAAAAGAGGGGAAAGAAGAAGGCATGGTGGCTGAACGAAGAGCTAATAGAAGCTGAGACGACATAACAGCTTTATCCTCATCTGAACGATTCTGCGGTGGGGCCCGTAGCCCAGTCAGGATTAAGGCACCGAACCACGAAATGGTGTGCAAGCCTCCGGAGCCGGAGAACCGGGGTTCAAATCCCCGCGGGCCCGCCAAGAGTAAACAGGTTTGAATATCGGTTTAAAATATCGGAGTTACGGCTTGATTTTCTTTTCCTTAAGAAAAATATGCCAAAAATGAGCTTAAAAGACGTTTTTATTCCAGATTGTTGCCTTTCAAAGGCTATTATTAGAAAAACGAGGGTTAAAGGTTCAGATTTTTGGTTTTCTTGGATTTTTTCTCCTTGTGAATACGACAGCAAGCGTTGTGAAGGCCATAAGCAGTGGCAGGATAATGGACGATGGAAATTCTGGGACTATGATTATTTCGTGTTCTGAGTGAGCGTAGTCGATATATATGTACGTATTTGCGGCATCTGTCCAGTTTCTGAAAGGATATAACTCGCCATTTATAAGCACCA
>CAZJAQ010000066.1:0-7025 GCA_964544285.1 uncultured Candidatus Bathyarchaeia archaeon | reverse complement strand
TCCCCGTTTGCCCAAAAGAAGCCATAGACTTCAAGAACTCAACAAACAGGCAAATTATCGCTAACCTTCGCGGAGTGCTCATGGACAAAGCTCCCGACGAAGTTAGAATCGTCGCCTTCGTAGACAAGAACGTTGGATACACTGGCATGGACTTTCTGGGGCTCGACCGAGTTAACTACCCGGAAAACGTTCGAATAATAACGGTTCCATCCACAGCCATCCTAGGCTTGAAGCATCTGCTCTACGCCTTCGCCTTCGGCGCAGACGGAGTCCTAGTGATTGAGGGGCAAGAAGAAATCGACGAACACTTCACCAAGAACAGAATGGTTGAAATGAATCGCTCGTTGGCAGAATACGGCGTAAAAGGCATGAGAGTCCGCTACAGCTACGTGCCCCTACCAGTCTACAAGAAAGCAGCAGAACTATTCACCATGTTTACGGAAAGGATTAAAAAATTCGGACCCCTCTCAACAGAAGAACGTAACAAATTAAAAGAGAAGTTAGGCATCTAAAGGAGAAGCAACCCATGGACATTATTGTCTGTGTAAAACACGTTCCAGAAACAGCCGAAGCAGACATAAAAATCGCTCCCACTGGAAAATCCATAGAAAAAGGCGGGTTAGTCTTCGACATCAACGAATGGGACGACTACGCCCTCGAGGAGGCAGTGCGGATAAAAGAAAAATTCGGAGGCACAGTCACAGCCATAACCGTTGGCCACGAAGACTCTGACAGTACTCTGAGAAAATGTTTAGCCAGAGGAGCCGACAAAGCCATGAGAATCACCGACCCAAAGCTTGAAGGCTCCGACAGCTACGCAACCGCAAGAATACTCCACAAAGCTGTCAAGGACATGCCTTTCAACATGATACTCACTGGAGCCCTCGCAGACGACGACGGCTACACCGCAACAGGTCCCATACTCGCAGAGCTCCTCGGAATCCCCCACACGACTATGGTCAAAAAAATCGAATTAAACGGCAATGCTGCCCGAGTCAACCGCGAGTTGGAGGGCGGCTTAGAAGAAGTCGTGGAAACAAAGCTGCCAGCTGTGCTTACAATTCAAACTGGAATAAACGAACCCCGCTACGTTTCCATCATGGGAATAAGGAAGGCGATGCAGAAAGAGATTAAAGTCCTCAGCCTAGCCGACCTTGGCCTAAGTGAAAACGAAGTCGGTGAAGCAGGCTCATGGATAAAGATTGAAAAAATCTTCGTTCCACCGGTGGAGAAACAGGCAGAATTCCTCAAAGGAAGCCCAGAAGAGGTAGCGGCGAAGATTGCCGAAATCCTCAAAGCCAGGGGGCTCGTTTAGATGAGGGAAATATTCGTCCTCACCGAGCACAGACAAGGCCAAATCAGGGATATAACCTTCGAGATGCTGACCAAAGGCAGACAATTGGCTGAAAAAACAAACACAGAATTAACAGCGGTGCTTCTTGGAAAAGAGGTTAAAGAGAAGGCAAAAACCCTCTCAGAATACGCAAAGAAGGTTCTGTTGGTTGAAGACGGCAAGCTGGAGAACTTTAACTCGGAAGCCTATCAAAAAACCCTGTCAAACCTCATTAAAGAACGCAAGCCTCTTCTAACGTTAATCGGGCACACTTCTTTCGGAGTCGACTTGGCTCCAAGCTTAGCTGCGTCATTAAACATACCCTTAGTAACCGACTGTATCGACCTAAATTTTGAAAACGAAACGCTAACCATAACGCGCCAAATGTACGGCGGCAAAGTAAACGTTAACGCTACTCTCCGCAAAGCAGAAAGTTACATCGCAACCATACGCCAAGCAACCTTTCAGGCTGAAAAAGGAGCCTTTACGAACGGAGAAATCATCACAGTGCCCTCTCACCTCATCGACGACGTAACTGAAAAACGCTTCATCGAATACGTCCTGCCCCCTCCAAGCGGCGTCGACATAACAGCCACAGACGTGCTCGTGGGCATCGGACGCGGAATAAAAGACCAGAACGAAATCCCACAGGTAGAAGAGTTGGCAAAATCCCTCGGAGGAGCCTTGGCATGTTCTCGCCCCATCGTGGACAAAGGCTGGCTTCCCAACGACCGCCAAGTAGGCAGCTCAGGAAAAACAGTGAAACCAAAGCTCTACATCGCCCTCGGAATAAGCGGCGCCTTCCAACACGTCCTAGGAATGAAAAGCTCCGACCTCGTCATAGCCGTGAACAAAGACCCAAACGCACCAATCTTCGGCGTAGCCGACTACGGCGTCGTTGAAGACCTCTTCAAAATAGTCCCACCCCTAAAAAACAAGGTCTACGAACTAAAAGGACAAAGATAACACAGTCACCTTACACCTTCCCCTCGATAACCATCCCAAACTCTTACTATACCACACAAAGCAAGGGTCTATGAAGAAATTAACATTCTAAACGCAACTTTGTTTCCCTTCAGAGTCTAATTACGATTTAGCAAGACGCAATATTTAATACAGAGTCATGTGTCTTATTGTTTAGGAGAACAACGTTGCAACATCTGAAAAGAGTATCTTCAAAGGTAAAGGGTTCTCTGAAGAAGGTTCGGTTTCCGAGGATTGGTAAGCCGCCGATGCAGATGGTTGTTCCTACGGCGCCGCCGAAGCCTGTTCCCAGGGGGTTTAAGGTTGTTGAGAGGTATCCGTTGTATGAGCCTTTTGCCCACGTGGCTATCGTGCAGAACCCGAAGACTGGTGAGTATAAGTACATTCTAGACGAGTTACAGTTAGACCCGTTGGAACAGAGCATTTACAACCGCGTTCTGGACATCCTGCTGGCTGAGATTGAGTCGCCCAAGGAGGAAATCAGCGATCCTAGAAAGTTTTTCGCCATCGAAGCACGACAAATAGTTGATAAATACCGCATCAGTTTAGGATGGCTGCCAGACGTTTCGTGGTACAAAATACTCTATCATGCTGAGCGAGACCTTGTGGGCTTCGGGAAAATCGACCCTCTGAT
Source organism: uncultured Candidatus Bathyarchaeia archaeon (assembly GCA_964544285.1). Classification (GTDB taxonomy): domain Archaea; phylum Thermoproteota; class Bathyarchaeia; order Bathyarchaeales; family SOJC01; genus CAYGVX01. Next base: position 4,074 of record CAZJAQ010000066.1, on the reverse strand, counting down.
GCGTGACCCCAACATCGAAGACATCTCCTGTGACGGCGTTAACAAGTCTGTTTACATATGGCATCGAAAATACGAGAGCATCGAGACCAACCTTGTTTTTCACGAAGACTCTGAGCTGGACAACTTGGTTGTTAAACTTGTCCACATGGCTGGAAAACACGTTAGCTCTGCCTTTCCCATAGTTGACGCCTCGCTTCCTGGGAAACACAGGCTTGCTGTATGTTACAGACGTGAAATCACGCCTTTCGGCACGGCTTTCACTATACGCAAATTCAGAGAAGACCCTTACTCGATTATTGATTTGATCAACATTGGAACGTTCTCAGAGCAGATGGCTGCATACTTCTGGCTATGCCTCGAAAACAGAGCGTCAATCATGGTCCTAGGTGGAACAGCGGCTGGAAAAACAACAGCGTTAAACGCCCTTGCTTGTCTTATCAAACCGGGAAGCAAAATAATCACCATAGAAGAGACGGCTGAACTAAACCTTCCCCACGAGAACTGGGTCTCGTTGATCGCGAGAAGGAGCTATGGGCTTGGTGAAAACCAAACAGGCGAGGTAACACTGTTTGATCTTGTTAAAACTTCGATGAGACATAGGCCAGATGTTCTTACAGTGGGAGAGATTCGAGGCAACGAAGCTTATGTGCTCTTTCAAGCAATGGCAACTGGTCACGGTGGCATGAGCACGATGCACGCAGAGGATATTGATTCTGCAGTCAAGCGTCTCACTCAGAAACCAATGAACATTGCCCCTGCATACATACCTCTGCTGAACATTGCCTTGTCCGTTCAAAGAGTCCATCTTAAAGTGGAAGGTGAAACGAAGGCGTTTAGACGCGTGATGGAAATAGATGAAATCGCTAACTATGAAGATTATCGGAGAATTTTCAAGTGGCAACCAGCGAAAGACGAGTACATATCTTCATTCAACGATAGCGTCATGATGCCTTACATATCTGAACGCACCGACTTGAACAGAAAAGACTTGGATAGAGAGATTGAGCAACGTGTGAGAGTGCTGCATTGGATGAGGGAGAAGAACATCAGAAGTTACAAAGATGTTGCAGCGATTATCGCAGAATATTATGCCCGACCAGACGAGTTCTACGAAAAAGTTTCAATAGGAGAAATAGAAGCACTTGCCACTGCTAAACACTCTTGAAGGGCTTTCGTTCCGCTTCTTCGGAAGGTTAGCCCCAGTATTCCTGAAGAACGTCTTCGAGTTCGAGAAATATCTTCAAAGAGCCGATATGAGGATATACCCTGAAACATACGTATCGCTAATGTTTTTCGCGGCTTTCTTGACCATTCCAATCAGCATAGCCGCCATCGTTCTCATCTTCGTCTTCCAATTCATGCCGCTTATCTTCCTAGTGCCAACTCCGTTTTTTGTGATGATTGCCTTCATGCTTACCCCCATGTCTAAAGCCGGTGAACGGTCTCAGCGATTAGAAAGAGAGATGCCTTTCGCTGCAACCTACGTAGCAGTTATGGCGTCTGGAGGAATCCCCCCGTATACCAGCTTCAAACGACTTGGTGAAGCTGAACTCTTGCCTGCCATGAGCCAAGAAGCTAGAAACCTGATAAGAGATGTAGAGATTTTTGGAGTAGACCCTCTAACTGCAATGCAGAAATCTGCAAAAGGGAACCCGCTGGACATTTATCGAGAGTTTGTCGGGGGATACGCTTCTACAGTGATAATCGGTGGGGACATCACCAGCTTCCTCGAAACTAAGGCTGAAGAGCTCTTCAAGACAAGGGCTGCAAGAGTGCGAGCCGCGGCGGAACGCCTCGGAATGCTTCTAGAGTCGTTCATCATAATCATGGTCCTCATGTCACTATGCTTCTACATTCTCTTCAGCGTCGAGTCGATATACAGCACTGGAATGTCCAATTACTCTGGAATAATTCTGTACACGTATGTTTTCACGCCGCTACTTTCGTTTGTGTTCATCTATCTTGCCCACGGAATGCAGCCGAAGTCTCCGATTACAGACTGGAGACCCTACAAGGCATTTGCAATCTGCGGAGCAGCAGCTACAGCAGTTCTCATGCTTCTCACAAACTTCCTCGGAATGATGCCACTTCCGTTTCTTGCGTCATTAGCAAGCATCGTAGACCTACCAACGGCTGTTTCAATAGCTTTAGTGATTTCAGCCGGACCGCCAGCTATTATTCATATGAAGCTTTCAGCAGAAAAAGCAAGCACAGAGAGAGGGGTGACTCTTTTCCTTCAAGACCTTACAGAAACCAGGAAGACAGGTCTCGCCCCGGAGAAGTGTATCGAAACTCTTTCTAACCGAGAATACGGCAGTTTTAGCAAGCATTTGAAGAAGATAACCGCCGAACTCTCATGGGGTATCCCGTTAAGAAAGGTTTTCATGGACTTTGTGAGTCGAACTAAGAGTTGGATAACGCAGATTGTCATGTTTCTTCTGGTGGAAACGGTTGACGTCGGTGGCGGTACAATTGCGATGATCGAGTCGCTTGCAAAGTTTAGCACGACTACACAGGAGGTTGAAAGAGAGAAGAAGATGGCGGTCAAGCCATACATAATGATGCCTTACTTTGCTGCCCTAATGCTTGTAGCTACGACTGTCATGATGCTTACTTTTACAACACAAACGGTTGGTCTTGCGGGTCCTGAAGCAACAACAGCGGTAGATGTAGGTTCTCTGATGATTGTATTCTCTACCTCCGTCATTATTCACAGCTATTTAATCGGGCTGGTGGGGGGGAAGATTAGCGAGGAATCGGTTGCTGCAGGCTTCAAACATTCGGCGCTGTTGACGATAATCGCTATTGTAGCGGCTAAGGTGGCTCCGTCGCTGATTAGCTTCTAGGAGGTAGATAATCTCCATGGCTTGGAAGGCAACGAAAAAAAGAAGCAATAAAGCAGTAAGCCCGGCTGTTTCAGCCGTCATCATAACTGGGATTATGGCGACGTTGATCACTGTTGCGTTTGCCTTCGCCAGCAACTTTCTGCTGTTCAGGATGGCTGAGAGTGAATTTAACTCTTCCAAGCAGTTTATGCAGACTTTGGGGTTGCAGATAGATGATGTTGCGTGGGTAGTTGGGCGCACGGAGACGGCGCGCTACTCAAGCAGGTACGGTGACGTCGCCTTCGAGCCAGCGCTAAACTACACAATCTACGTAAACACCACGACACAGTCAAACTTAAAGTTCTACACAAACATCACAGGCATCATCTGTTTCAACATGCCAGTAGAACACTATTCTATGGGAAACGACTATTTCGAGCTGATCTACCCTTCCTCTAACTATGGCTTTCTGTCAGAGGGGGCTTCGGCGCCCGTTGCCAATGTTTTTTCCATAGAGAGGCTTCCTATGACAGACGGTAGTTACGTGAGGACAGTGGTTGTGCCGACGATAAGGATGCTAAGCCTGACCATAGGTAACACCAAATATGTTAGACTCTATCTTCCTATCCTTAACGCAACTTCAGAAGATGCTCCCAGACTTTCTCAATCTGTAACTCTAACTGGCAAGTCTGTTTCCAAGTGGGGAGGGACTGTAACGGGTATCAGGATTGAAGTCGATTTTCCAGAGGCAGGGTTTGACAACTTCTTCTTCAATTTTCCTCAGACTGAAGAATCGATACAATTGACCAGTGGAACTGTCGTTCTCGAGCTTTATGTTGGAGAGGTGAATTTGGCGCTTGGCATGCACGCCTAGAAGCTTTATGGAGGTGTTTGGATGCCCCATGTGAGCATGGAATACGTCATCATGGTTCCGATTCTCTTGGTTCAGGTGATTCTGATACCCATGGCTACCGGCTGGATGATGGACGCTTGGGTCGTTCGACGTAGGGAGACAGCACTCCAAGACGTTGCAAGCCACGTGGGAACAACCATTCAACAACTTTACTTCTCCCTAAATCGCGAAGAAATAGCCGCAGGAACCACCACTCAAGCCGCCAACGTACCACAACTAATCGAGAACATTCCCTACGTAATAACAGCGTCGGACAGAAAAGTTGAGAACAGCACCATAATAGACCTGTACCTAGCATTGATGGGAATAGGCACCACCGCGACTTCACGCGTCACG
>CAZJAQ010000065.1:0-7047 GCA_964544285.1 uncultured Candidatus Bathyarchaeia archaeon | reverse complement strand
TGTTCCTACAGTTTTCCGAAATAATCCTTCATCTGTCACGCTTATCCGTTTATAAAATCGTCGAAATTCGGTGAGGTTTTCGACATTCTGCCAATGACAAAGGATAAATTACGAAAACTCTAAAATCTCTTTTCTGAAGAAGGACCAGTTATGAAGGGCAAGGAACGAGCGGCTTTCCTCGATGATGTAGACTGGGCTATATTACGGATTCTGCGAGAGAACGCTCGCCTGTCTTACACGGATATCGGACGGCGCTTGAATTTGGCGCATTCCACGGTTTATGATCGGGTGAGGAAGATGGAGGAACATGGTATCGTTAAGAAGTATGCCGTCGTCATTGACCCTAAAAGGGCTGGGGTGAAGTTTCTAACGGCCATCCTAACCATTTTTACCGATCCAAAAGAAAGCGAAAGAGTTGCTGAGAAGTTGGCGAAGCATGGACAGGTCGCGGAGGTTTTCACTTCGCTTTCTGAAGAATTAATCGTGATTGCTAAAATAGTGGCGGAGGATCAAGAGAAACTGCATTCGTTTATCGCTCGGTTCGTGGCTCCCCTGCCAGGCGTGCTTCGAATCCGCACTTCTATCATCACGCGTAAATACAAGGAAGAAAGCTTTTCCTTCTAAGACCGTGAAGGACTAATGGGTTTAGCTGGTTTCCTTTTGGCGCTTCTTTACCCAGAATGCCGTCGCAAATATCGCAGCGACGAGCATTGCGTTTAGGCTTACCCACGTGTGGAGGAAGGGCGACTTCATCGAAACGGTGGTGCCTCCAACAGCTTGAGGTTGCTCTTGTCTGTAATGGGCTGTGGCAGTGTGAGGCGCGTCCATGGTCACAGAGATTGACCTTACACCGTATTCCTTTTGAACATAATCTACGTCCCAGTAGAGAAACTCGTATCCATAGACTGAGGGCGCGTTGAGGGGCGCGCTCGTAGACTCGTCATACCAGCCTTCGCCTGGGATGGTAGCGATACCTGAGGGGTCAGTCTTCACCTTGAGGTAGTGTTGTGTCTTCCAATTCCACGTAATGCTAGAAGGCGCGTTGATAGTGAATGTTACAGAGGTGCTAGAACCAGACGGTGGTAGGCTACCCGTCCCACTCCATCCTGTGCAAACGTGCCGTGTGCCCGTAGGTCCAAGTTCGGGCGAGGTAACTGAGGCGGTGATAACGGTTCCTCCGTCGAACCACCCGCTGATCGGAGTGGGCGCGTCGAATGCGGAGGTCACTGTGAGATAGTATTGGATCTTGTAGTTCGCGGTCACAGTCTTGGGCTGGTCCATTAAGACGGTTGTCGAGGGAGAAGCGGGATTAGTGATTTCAGACATGTCGGCTGTCGTCCAGCCGTTGAACTTGTACTGGCTCGAGCCTGGTATGATTTCGATGAGGCCGGTTGTGGAAATCGGTGCATATGTTCCCGAGTCGAACCATCCTCCGCCAGAAGGGGTAGTGATGCCACTGGGGTTCGTTGCCAGCGTCAAGTAATATTGGTGTGTCCACGAAGCTGTTTCAATGATTGGACCGTTCATGGTTATTGAAGCAGGGTTGTTGGGTCCCGTGTAGCTTCCAGTGCCTGTTCCGGTCCAGCCGTTCCAAACGTAGCGTTCACCGGTGACGGTGCCTGGGGCTGTCGCACTTATGTCAAGTGCTGATCCCGCTGTATACCAGTGTTCACCCATGGATGGTGTTGTGGTGCCAAAGTTAGTAGCCATAGTTAACCTATATTCATGTGACCAGGATGCTGTTTCAGTAATAGGAGCGTTCATAGTCACAGAGGCAGGATTGTTCGAACCCGAGTAAGAGCCTAAGCCTGTGCCTGTCCAACCATTCCATACATATCGTTCACCCGCAACTGTGCTTGGAGGTGTGGCGCTGATCTCGACTACCGTGCCTGCATTGTACCAGTGCTCGCCCGCTGAGGGCGTTGTCGTGCCGTGGTTTGTAGCCATGGTTAATAGGTATTGGTGAGTCCAAGATGCGGCTTCGCTTATCGGTGCGTTCATATTTATGGACGCAGGGTTATTCATGCCTGAATAGGAGCCGCTGCCTGTACCAGTCCAACCGTTCCAGACATAGCGTTCTCCGGACACTGTGGACATGAACGGTGGAGTGGCGCTTATCGAAACGACGGAGCCAGCATCGTGCCAGCCGTTGCCTGGGGATACTGTTCCGAAGTTTGTTGACATAGTTAAGTAGTATTGGCAGACGTAGTGGGCGGTGGCTGTGTGGTTGGCATCCATGTGAACTGTTATTGGGTTGTTGTCGATGCCTTGGGAAACGCCGTCGACGTCCCAGTAGCTAAACCTGTATCGCGTGTCCGTTGACACTGAAACGGTAGCTGGGGCGGTCAGGCTTACGTCTGTGCCATTAATATACCAACCTTCGCCTGGAATCGTTGTGATGCCTTCGGGGTCGGTCTTCACTGTCAGGTACCATTGGCGGGGACTTACAGTGATTAGTTTTGATTCCGTGTCCCATCTGCCTTCGCTGTCTGTCACGTTTAAGGTTACTGTGAAAGTTCCGTTTGCTGTGTAGTGATGGGTTGTTATGGGGTCGCCCTCTACGACGATGGGCGTGCCGTCTCCGAAGTCCCAAGCGTAGCTGATTAAAATTCCCCCGTCTGGGGTTGAGATTGAACTGTCAAAGGTGACGTCTTCGCATACTACGGGGTTTAGTGGAGACCACCAGAAGTCAGCCATGGGTAGCCTTTCAACAGTTATCGGCTTGGTTTCTGTGTCCCATTTTCCCTCGCTGTCTGTGACATTGAGAGTGACCGTGTAGATTCCAAACGTGGAATACGTGTGAGTTATGATGGGGGTGGTTACGGTCGTTATGTTTCCATCCCCGAAATTCCAAGTGTAGCTGATTAATACTCCCCCGTCTGGCGTTGAAGCTGACGCGTCGAAGGTCACTGTTTCATGTTCTAGGGGGTCGATGGGTGTAAAATTGAAGTCGGCTACTGGGCCTTGTCTAACATTTACTACAAGCGTCGAATCGTCGGATAACCCGTCGTCATCGGTGACTGTTAACGTGACGGTGTAGTCTCCGTAAGCTGTGTAGCTGTGGCTTGTTATCGGGTCGTTTTCTACGACTATCGGGGTTCCGTCGCCGAAATCCCAGGTGTAGCTGACGATGTAGCCGTCTGGGTCGTAGCTTTCGGAAGCGTTGAAAGTTACCGTCTCATATGTTTCTGGGTATGAGGGGTAGTAGAAGAAGTCGGCTATCGGGGGTTGTAGCGGTGGGGGTCCCGCTTGGAAAAGGACTGTTGAATCTGCGGAGAGGGGGTTATGGGTGATGTAGCCACTCGAGGTTGGAGTGCCAGAAACTGTGCTTCCGTAAGCGTCAAAATGCATCCTAACATCTGTTGCGTCTGAAAAAGTAACGGAAACTGAGATGTCTTTGTACCCTTTGCGGTCGATGGTGCCTACGTTTACGTAGGTGCTGTACCATGTGGGGTACACGTCGCCGGACGGCCAGGTCCAGAGGTTGTATGGTCTGGGTGTGCCGTATGTGAACGAGGATCTTGGTACGGTTATGCCGTATACGATGAGGGTTTGGAGGTTGGTGTAGCCTGCCTCGTTGAGGGCGATTATGATGAGGGTGTTGTATGACCTCTTCGAGGCGCTGGTGTTGTTTATTCTAACGGTAAAAGTTTGGGATTCTCCTGTTAGGTTTAGTAGCCATCCTTCGTTTAACCATGGGTCTGAGTTTAGACCTATGTATGTGCCGGCTGGTAGAGATACGTGGAGGATGGCGCAGGGTTCTGCTCTTGCCGTGTTGACGAGGAGTGTTGAAAGGAGCAGAAGGATTGTAAAGCCTAAAATACTGAAACGCATTGAATACGCTGTGCGCTTGCGCAAGGTTTCTCCTTCTCCCTCGGCACTATTAACGTAGCGTTTGAAGCCTTTTAAGGCTTATGGAAGTAATTTCTAGTTGTTGGCGTGTTTGTATAGAAAATTCATGTGGAAAACGTTTTTTTGCTGAAATAATTGTTGCGGGGTTTTGAGGTGAATCGAAGGTGGTTAATAGTTAAGTTAACATATTTAGTCAGTTTAACTGTGCTTGATGGTGGTTGCGTTTGTCGAAGGTGGAGCGGCGTTTCGTTAAGGAGAAGGAAGCGAGGGTGCTGCTCGCAGAGTTTTTGGGGCGGACGGGGTTGCGGGCTGAGCAGTTGCCCCAGTTGAAGCCGCCTCTCGAGGTGGCGACGGTGGATGGTATGGAGGTGTTTTTTGTGGGTGGGAAGCCTGTTTTTGCGAGGGTTGAGGGTGGGTTGTTTCCGACGCTCGTGGGTGGTGAGTTGTTGTCGGGTTTGGCTCGGGTCACGGTGAACATGGGGGCTGTGCCGTTTGTGTGCAATGGAGCGGATGTCATGGCTCCGGGCATCGTGGGCTTTGAAGGAGCTTTTAAGAGGGGGGATTTTGTGGTGGTCGTGGATGAACGTCATCATAGACCCATAGCTGTGGCGGTGGCGTTGTTTGGTAGGGAGGAGGCAGAGAAGCTTGGGCGTGGGAAGGTTTTGAAGAATGTTCATTATGTGGGGGATAGGGTGTGGAACGCACTGAAACAACTTTAGGGCTTTGTGGGTTTTTTGGATTTCCTTGACTAAGACGAGATAAAGATAGTCAAGAATACAGTCAAACTCATCGTCTAAGGCATAACATCTCTGACTTCTCAGTACTTTAAACCGAGATATTTGGCTCAATCAGTCAACATAAGAATTATTAAGATATCTGTTGTTATAGGTTCGAGGATACGAATGGCAAGTCGTTTATATGAAATCTTTGAAGATGATAAACTTATTCAAAAGATCACACAACGCCTGCCCTATTTGTTTCAACTCGCTGAACTTGAGAGTTCGAGAGCTGGACATCTAGGAATGCAGGTAGGTTCGCTTCGAGAGAAGATTTTGATTGCACTGCTAATCTACAAGTTTGGAGAAAGGAATGTTGAAACTGAAATTCCAATCACCGAGAAGGAGATAGATGTAAAATTGTTTGGGCATCCCATCTCTATCAAAACGATTACAGGAATGGGCGGAGTTAAGGTTATATGAACAGTGGACACCCAGAAAGTAAGAGAGTTTCGCGAAACTTACACACCTAAATGTGATATTCTACTTGTCTTGATTAAATGGGGTGGAGTAGGCAACTTTTACTATATTCCTCTTGAAGTTCAGCAAAAAATCTTCAAGATTCTGGGAAGAGAGAATTACGTCAAGCTTCCTAAACCAGGAACAAATCCAAGGGGACCCGAATTTAGCAAAGAAGCCCTGTTTCGACTTACTGCCGATCCAAATACAAAATCAATTGAAATAGAATGGCATCGTTCCAAGATTAAATATGAACCTTACCAAAGATGGATAGCATATTGGGAAACGGACGAATTGCCGAATGATGCAAAGGAAATGCAGACGAAAATCAGGTAAAATGGAAGCTAACCGTTAGCTTATGACTCTGAAAAGGAGTTTGCTGTTGTGTTTCTCCTTTCTGGAGAAAAGGCATGCTACTTTTCAAAAGGTCAAAAACAGGTCTTACTGTGAGTATCGATTAGTGTATCAATGTTCAATGAGTGTAAACTTTTCAAGTTTTGCTTGTTCCTTTCGGGCTTTAATCTCTCTAAGTTCATTCTGGATTCGCCTATTCGCTATGTCAACATATTGCTTTTCAAGATCGTACCCGACAAAATGCCTGTTTGTTCTTAGGCATGCGATAGCCGTTGTTCCACTTCCAATGAAGGGGTCCAAAACAACTTCTCCTTCAAAAGTGTAAAGTTTGATAAGCCTGAGAGGCAACTCGACTGGGAAAGGAGCGGGATGACCAACTCTAGTCGCTGACTCAGCCGGAAATGACCACACACTCTTAGTCCATTCTAAAAACTCTTCTTTGGTGATGGTGCTTTTTCTTCCCTTCGGCCCAGGTCTCTTAAATGTATCCTTGGAGAAAATCATTATGTATTCATGGACATCTCTCAAAGTAGGGTTACTTGCCGAACGCCAGCTACCCCACGCAGTGGATGCGGCGGCGCTTGAGCCTTTGTCCCAAATTATCTCACCTCTCATGAGAAAACTCATATCGAGCATGCTTTGGGTTACAAGAGCATCCAGAGGTACGTATGGTTTCCTTCCCAAATTTGCTACATTAACGCAAACTCTTCCGCCAGGAACCAGAACTCTATACACGTCTTTGAAGACATTCTTCAATAGATTTTTGTACTCATCTAAAGTGAGACCCCTGTCATACTCCTTTCCAACGTTGTAGGGAGGCGAGGTCACCATTAAATGAACACTGTTATCAGGTAGCTCTTCCATTCGTTCACTACTTTTGCAAAAAATTTTATCCAAATGGTCTTTGTTAATTTCGTTTTCGAAATAGACTACTTTCTCTCTCTCCTTTGGTAAACCCTCATATAACCTGCTATTATAGAACCTTGATGAATCATGACCAAACCTTCCTGAAGAGCCAAAAGAACTAGTTGTAGTTCCCTTTTTGCGAAGTTTTTTGGGCTTCGATTTTTTGTCCATTTTTTCATTCTCATTAATATTTTCAGCAGGGCTCAGCTGAAAACCCTCCTCAGTTTTAATCAGTTGTACTCGACTTCCTGAAGAATATTTACCTTTTAAAGAAGGTGACCAAATCCGTCCATATTTGTCAAGCCTTGCGGGGCTACCATTTAATGTAGCAGAGCATGGTAGAGTGATATTTCCAATCATTTCAAACTTGCTTCTAGTAGGTATTTGGATAAACCCTCGAAGAACTTCCATCTTTTTAAGAGTCTTGCTTACCATCATTACCCTCTTATTTTTGAATAATCGCCTTTAATTAGTTTGTCTATAGATTTTAATTATTGGGCTGCACTTGCCCTAGGAGTAGCAAAAACTCACCTTACTAGCCACCCAACCCTGCAACATTCCTAATAGGACAGTCTAGACTAGACGCAGAGAACGCGCGAATCACAATCTTAGAGCTTTATCCTCTCGGGACAAGCATAAACGTTCATCCTGCCTCCCCTCACAAACCCCACCAAAGTAACCCCCGCCCGCTCAGCAACCT
>CAZJAQ010000064.1:0-7117 GCA_964544285.1 uncultured Candidatus Bathyarchaeia archaeon | reverse complement strand
TGCATCGCCCATCTAGAATGCAGGTTAAAGAGGTCCTTCACGACAGGCGACCACATCATCTTCGTCGGCGAAATCGTGGAAGCATACGCAGACGAAGACAGTTTTAAGGAAGAATTCGACATAGGGAAGGCAAAGCTTGTCTTCCACCTCGGCGGGGATAAATTCGCTACGCTTTCGCCGAGAATAGTTGAGCCATCCCTGCCTCATAAGGAATAGGTTTCACCCGCCGATAATGCGACAACTTTCACTTTAGAGCTTGCAGGTACGTCCACTTCTTTAAAGTCTTTTAACCTTCTTCAAGTTTAAAGAAAACGACGTGCCGTGAAACTATGAGCCTTTCAAACGACGTCTTGGAAAAGTATCAGCGTGCTGGAAAGATTGCCAGAGAAGTACGAGAGGAAATGAGGCGTTTCGTGCATGTTGGGATGCCCATAATCGAGGTCTGCGAAAAAGCAGAAAACCTAATTCGTAAGAAGGGTGGACGACCAGCTTTTCCATGCAACGTCTCCGTCAATGAGGTTGCGGCTCACTATACGTCGCCACCCGACGACAAACACGTTGTTCCCCCGAATTCCCTTGCGAAAGTAGACGTCGGCGTACACATAGACGGCTACATCGCAGACACTGCAGTTACGATATGTTTCAGTCCAGAACTTGAAAGCCTCGTACGAGCAGCAGAAGAAGCGCTGAAAGTCGCAGTTGAAACAATTCACGCGGAGATATCGACGTCAAAACTCGGCTCAATCATCCAAAAGACCATCCAAACATATGGGTGCAAACCTGTTTCGAACTTGACGGGGCATCAGGTTGGGCGATATCTGATTCACACGGGAAAATCGATACCCAACGTTTCCCATCTGGTGGGCTCTAAGATAAGAGAAAGCGAAGTGGTGGCTATCGAACCCTTCGTGACAGTTGCCGATGCAGCTGGTAGAGTTAAGGATGGGAATGAGGCGACAATCTTCAGATTCATGAAACGCAAATCATTGGCAGATTCCCATGCAAAACGTCTTCTGAGCTACATAGAGGAGAACTTCAGGACTCTGCCCTTTTCTGAGCGATGGTTGAAGGACGTCGTGCCCGACGAGCATCATCGTTCCGCGTTTCGCGAACTTCTCCGTTCAAAATGCCTGCTCGCCTATCCTGTCTTCGTTGAAGCAAGCGGAAAACCCGTTGCTCAAGCAGAACACACGGTCTTGGTTGTGGAAAAGGGGTGCAAAGTTTTAACTTAGGTGAAGATTTTTTCTTCTTTTTTTCTTTCTGGGACTTCGCGGTATATGGCTGAAATCATCATGGTTCCCTCGCATTTGGTGCATGGTCCGAGTTCTTTGAGTATGTAGTCGCCGCGCTCGAAGTTTCTGACGTTCTTGAGCCCGCATTTTGCACAGACTATAGTGGTGACGATTGGTTTTGTTTCAAGGGTGAATCTCTGCGCTCGTCTTCTGGTTTGGTACAGCATGTAGGTGGATAGGGCTAGTCCTATGAAACCGATTAGCATGTAGTATCCCCCTGTCAGGTCACCGAGCTGAACTGCTTCCCACGCTTGATATAATGCCGTCAAAGACAGGGCGAACACTACTATTATGACGATGAGTACGAGTGACGAGAATCTTCTTGCTGGTTGTTCTGTTTCTTCGCTTCTCTTCATCTTATTGTCCCACTCCGATGCTGTTCCCTATTCCAGCGATTATGAGGGTGTTGCCTTCCTTCGTCCTCTCTCTAATGACGCGTTTAACTCGTTCGACTGCGGTCTCGGTTGCGTCGAATATTTCTTTCCTCATGGGCGAAACCGCGTCCCCTATGTCTTCTTTTATGATGACCGCGTTTATCGGAATCTTGTACTTCAAGATGCTTTCTTCAATCTTGTACTGTTCGGTTCCAGGTCCGCCTATGGCTGCGCCTACGCCTTCGGCTACTTCTCCGGGCTTTTCGCCTTCGAGCTTCAACGCCGCATCAATCATGATTATAGTTGAGATTTCCCCGTTGTTCTCTTCGACTACTTTCTTTATCGCTTCTCCAGGCTTTCCGACGTTTCCACCTGGACCCTCGGCCTTTATTACGTAGGCGGTTCGTCCTTCTATGGGCACTTTTGCTACGACGCAGTCTTTCTCAATCTTCTTTATTTCGTGTCCGTGCATTAGTTTGGCTGCGACTAGGGCTCCTGCGCCGTCGCCTATGGGTTGTCCGTAGGAGAAGGCTTTGAGGGCGCTGGCGTAGGCTTCTGCTTCGCGCATTATTAGTGGGAGGAGCATTTGGATTTGCATGATGATGTAGAGGCTGAGGGTTTTCTTTCCGAGGATGTAGTAGTGGCGTATGACTTTGTAGATTATGTTCAGCGCTGAGGCTGCTTCGAGGGTGTTTTCGAGGTTGTTTATGTTGGTTTCGTCTGCTGATGGTGCCATCAGTTTGACTTCGTCTTTGAATCGGTCGTCTCGGACGTCGAGTATGTGGTCGAGTTTCCATACGACGCCCGCTGGGTCCATGCTTTCGGGGGTGATTGTTATGTATTCTAGGAATTGGTCGACTCGTTGTGTGGGGTCTGTTTCGGGTTTTCCTATTTCTTTTATGGTGTTTACTGCGATTTTTCGTCCCTCGTCTCGTATGTATTTGAGGCGGAGTAGGGAACCTTCGATTTCTCTTACCATGATGTACATTTGTATTCTTTGTCCGTAGAAGACGAAGATTATGAAGAGGAGGGTGAAGATTACTTGGAATATCCAGTCTAGTCCCGGGATTGGTTGTGCGGGTAGGGTGGTTAGTTGTATCAATTGTGCCACAACTTCTGAATGACTGTGTTTGCTTGGTTATAAGGTTTGAGGATTTTCGAGGAGGTTAAGGTAGGGTTGCCAGCTTTTCTGGTTTCACGTGGCCGAAGACCACACTAATGCCGGAAACGGAGCGCGGTTTAACTTCCGAGTTCGGGATGGGTTCGGGTGGGTCCCGCGCCCTTTGGCCGGCAACCCGTTCTATAGTGCGTGCCTTTTCAACTCTTTAACCTTTCGCTTTGTGTTTTTGTGTTCTCTGCGCCTAGTCTAGACCGTCCTATTAGGCTCCAAACATGAAAGTGGAGGCTAAGGGTTAAAGCTTGGGTTGTGTCATTTTTGTTTTGGTGGGGTTTGGTTGGGTGTTGTGAGAGAGTTCGGTGCGGATGCTGAGTTGAGGAGGCTTTACTGGGTTTATTTCGTGACCGTGTTGTTTTTTGGTTTTCTTTGGTGGATGGTTCTCGTTGCTGCCTATTTGTGGCTTGAGGCAGGTGCTTTGTTTGCTGTGGCGCTGTTCGTGCCCGTCGTGGTTGTTGCTGCAACAGTGTTGTATTGGATTCCGCGGTTCTGTTCTTCGATACGCTACGTGCTTGATGATGATAAGATTACGGTTGTGAAGGGTGTTTGGTGGAGGAATAAAAGTTTTGTTCCGTACAATCGGATTACTAACGTTAATGTTTATCAGGGTCCTGTTTCTAGGCGGTTTGGGCTGGGCAAGGTGTCGATTCAGACGGCTGGTTTCTCTGCTGCTAGTGGAGGCGGGGGCGGGAAGGTTGCTGAGGCTGTGATTTTTGGGATAAAGAATTTTGAAGAAGTGAAGGACGTTGTGATGGGATATGTTAAAGGCTTGAAGCCACAAGCAGTTGAAGCCGAAACCGAAGCCAAGCCACCAGAAAATACGAACCAGTTGATACTTGCAGAACTACGGAAAATTAGGAGAGCACTGGAAAAATAGTAAACATACCAAAATGCTCCCTCCCTCTAGTAGGCTAATTTTAAGAGTTAATCTTTCGATAGTGTTTTATCCCGCCATCGCTGTGAAGTTTTTATGGAAACTGAAGCATTACGTCAGCTTGCAGATAAGTCGATGACACAAGAAGAGCTTCTGCAAAGGATTAAGCAAGATTTTGACTTGCTTCCAGAAGTAATCGAAGGCGTTTCCTCGTCAAAAGCCGCGGTCAGGTATGGCTGTGCAAAAGTGCTGATGGACCTCAGTGAGGACTATCCAGAGAAACTGTATCCATACATGGATTCTTTCATAAACCTCTTAGACAGCAAGCATAGAATCCTCATTTGGAACGCCACCGCCATCATAGCAAACCTTGCAAAAGTCGACACTGACAAGAAATTCGACGCCCGATTCGACAAATACTATAGCCTTCTCAACGATGAGTACATGGTTACTGTGGCTAACGTAGTGGGGCACTCTGGCAAGATTGCATTAGCAAAACCTCATCTCATCAACAAGATAACAAACGAACTCCTGAAAGTCGAAAACATTCCTACGACCCCTCACCTGACAGAAGAATGCAAAAGAGTCATAGCTGAAAAAACCATCAAATCCTTCAACTCGTTCTTCGACAAAATCGACGATAAGGAAAAAGTCATCGCCTTCGTTAAGAAACACCTTGAAAGCCCAAGAAAAACCCTGAAAGAAGAAGCAGAAACATTCCTAAAGAAAAGGCGATAACCCTTAGTGGTTATCGTTCCATTGTCCATCTTCCCACCCATTTCCTGCTGGTTACATGTTTATATCCAAGTGTTTTTGACAACACTTTGAGACAGAGGAACCTACGTACGTATAAGACCCTAGAGGTTTTAGGTCCAGAACACGAGTTCTCGCTAGTCAACGATGAATTGAAAGCCATGCCAATCGTCGACAAAGTCTTAAAAGACTTCCACGGGCACATCGTAAATTTTGTGGAACAACCCAAATTCTCTTTCGGCAAAGAACTACAGCTGCACGTCATGGAAATCAGACCAAACGCACCCTTCCACTCGCCTCAAGTCTTCGAAGAAACCATGCAAGAAGCCGTCCTAACACTCTCAGACTTCCTCGACCGCAAACACAAAGCCCGTCTCCTCGGCACGGGAATGCACCCATTGTTAAGGCTGGAAGAAACAGGCATCTGGCCCCACCGAGACAGAAAAATCTACCAAGCCTACAGCAAAGCCTTCAACCTCAAAACACACGGATGGCTAAACATCCAGAGCTTCCAACTCAACCTCCCATACAAAAACGAACACGACGCCATCCAACTACACAACACCCTCGCAAACATCTGCCCCTACCTCCCCGCCATAGCCGCCTCCTCCCCAATCTACGAAGGCAGAATGGGCGAGAATGTTGACAACAGAATGAAATTCTACACACAAAACCAAACCGAAATCCCCTCAATAACAGGCGACGTAATCCCAGAACACGCAACCTCCTTCACCAACTACCGAAAGGGCATCATCGAAAAATACACCCAAGACCTCGCCAACGCCGGAGTTGCCGAAACCCTCCACAATAAAGAATGGGTCAACTCCAGAGGGGCGGTGTTCCGCTTCGACCGAAAAGCCATCGAACTACGAGTGATGGACGAACAAGAATGCATCAAATCCGACGTAGCCCTAAGCTGCTTCGTAAGAGCCACGCTCCGAGGACTGCTGGAAGAAGAGGCAGAGCTTCTGCCCCACGAAACCCTAGTCGAAGACTTCCACTCCACCATCGCAGATGGACTAAACGCAAAAACCCTACACCCACACGGACAAACCGCACGTGAGGTCTGTCAACATCTCCTCCGAATCGCCCAGCGACATGCATCAACAGAAGAGAAAGGCTACTTCCCCATCATACAAAGAAGAATAGAACATGGAAACCTGTCAGAAACCATACGCAAAAGAGTCGCCACGAAAGCCCAAAAAACAGACCTCAAAGACGCGATAATCACGGTCTACTCGGAACTCACGAAAAGCCTAATGAACGACCAACCCTACTTCTAAAACCCCGTGGCACACCTTATGCCCAGACAGAACAACTTCTTCGACACATGCAACCAATGCAAAACCAACTACAGCTGCTGCCACGGCACAAGACCCCCAATAAGCCCTCAACGCAGGAAAACCATCGAAAAATACTTGAAAGACCACAAGATTCCCATCGAAAACCCCTTCGCCCGGGCAGGCCACCTCTTCCCAAGAGAAAGAGCAGATGGCTACTGCATATTCCAGGACGAAGACACGAAAAAATGCCTCATCCACCCCGTGAAACCCGAAACCTGCGTAGCTGGACCAGTAACCTTCGACATAAACATGCAAAGCCAGAAAATCGAATGGTACCTGAAGACAGAAAAAATCTGTCCACTAGCAGGAGCCATGCACAAGAATAAGGAAGTGCTGCAGAAGCATCTAGCCGCAGCTAAAAAGGAGATAACTAGGCTCGTAGATGAGCTTGACCCCCAAGAGCTGAAGGGCATGTTGAAGATAGAGGAACCAGAAACCTTCAAAATAGACGAAGACCCACTAAAGAAGGAAACCTTGGACAAGTTGACTCGTGACCGAGCGGGTTACAGCCACTGAGTAATACCTTGAGAACCACTTTTGCGCTGCTTAAAGGTTTCATGGAGCTTTTCTATGGTTCTCTTGTTTATGTAACCCTTGTGCGGCCTGAAGCCCCCAGCGAACCCCTTGGGTATGTGGAGCAGCTCGTGAATCAAGACTCTTTCTCGGTCAGCTTGGCAGAGCTTGTCGTACCTTTCAGCTATAACTTCGATCAAGTACCTTGGCTCGGTGTTTATGGCTAACTGCCAAATCTTTCCCAAGCTGTGGATTCGAGCTATCGTGCGCCGCGACTTGGAGCCTCTGCTCCTGAAACAGTAAACATGCTCAGACTCTATGTGAGTGAGCTTTAGCTCCCTCACTATTGTGTCGGCAAGGTGTTTAACGTCTGGAGCTTCGAAATACTTTATGCCCATAAGATCTGTTCTGATGCAGAGTACATAAAAAAAGTTTTTAGCACTTTCATGCATACACGCTGCTGACAACACATGGCTTACTACGTCTACGTCCTCCTCTGCACCGACGGCAGCTACTACACTGGCTCCGCCAAAAACGTAAAATCACGTTTTAAACAGCACATCAAAGGCAACGGAGCCAGATACACTCGAATGCACCCACCCGAAAAAATAGTCCACGTAGAGAAATTCTCCACACGAGCAGAAGCCATGAAAAGAGAAAAAGCCATAAAACGCCTAACCCACGAAGCAAAGCACAAACTCACAAGCACATAGCACCACTACGTAACGCATATATTTTCAGCCGCGCTGTCTTCTTGGTTGTGGTGGGGCTGTAGTCTAGTCAGGTATGACGAC
>CAZJAQ010000063.1:0-7120 GCA_964544285.1 uncultured Candidatus Bathyarchaeia archaeon | reverse complement strand
TTTCACCGCCAGCGCACAGTACAAGATAGAAGTCAACGTAGAATCCGCAAGTTAAACCAAACTCTTCTTTTCTTTCTTTTTTCTCTTGATGCTACATGATAAATGAAACCCTAGGCAATCGAACGCTTTTTTGCATGAAAAATAATGTTAAAAAACCCCAAAATACGCGGGTGTAGTACACAAATACACACAAATTGTCTTATTCTTTTCGAACTGAACCCTCCTGCAGGAGAAAAACAAAATGAAGAGCCTTCTAAAAAGCAAGAAAGGGCTTAGCACAGTGGTAACAACGCTGATTATACTAGTGGTTTCAGTTCTACTGGCAACGGTTGTCACTTTCTATGCCATCAACGTGACTACGACGAGAGTACAGGAAGAGAACCTGAGGGTAACCAAGGGCCACATATGGGCAAACAGCACTGTGGCGCAGACTGCTTTTGTCTTAATGAACATCGGCGGTAGGGACACTCTCATCGACAAGATTCAGGTGCGAGGACAAGACATGGGCTGGACGGATTACACCATATACTACAACAGGACGGCTACTGCACCAACCACAGACCTAGACTATCGGAGCAACTTTACGGGATACAGCAACGCCACAGACGATTTGTCCTTGAAGTCGGGTGAATGCCTAGTCATCTACATTCAAAACCCCGGCACCATATCCGTTGCAGATATTGGAACCACGTGTAGCATCACCGTTTTCACCGCCAGCGCACAGTACAAGATAGAAGTCAACGTAGAATCCGCAAGTTAAGCCAACCCTCCTTTCTTTTTTCTTTTTTTCCCTTTTTTATAACATGTTTTTAGTTTTTCTGAATACATATGTCGTATTCTAATGTGTAGTACTGTTTTACACACAAATCATCTTATTGCATCCCAAACAAGCATGGGTTGAAGCTTCATCGTTTACGGTTGCATGTGAGGGCATGTTGATTGCATCGCAAGAGGAGCAAGGCAGCGTTACGATTCTTTCTGTCTAGACGAGCGACTGCGCTACCCGTTTCATTCCTTATGCTGTTTGTCTCCCTCACCATCATAGTGTCAGCCACATACTACGTTTCTGTGACAAAAATTCAGGCGAAGGGGCAGCTCCTAAACGTCGCCGTGGCTAAACAAAACATGCTTTCCCTCGAAAACTCCATAGGGCTAGCGAAGTGGTCTCCAGGCACGTCGAGCGTCTACCACTTCGAAGATTCAGGCGGCATGTTCAAAACGTACCCCACAGCAAAGAGCCTGCTGATAAACGTCACAGACAACAGCACATTCTACACAGTAGTTTTCAACAGTAGCGTAGGAAAAGCTGTTTATGAATTACCATCGGCTGAGATTGCCGTCTACACGTTTTTCATGAGAGGCGACGAGAGAGCAATCATCAACCAAAGTGCTTTCACCTCGGCTCAACTCTATATAGCGCATGGAGCATCTTCACCTGAGTTAACCCTCACCTATCGCCCCCTAGCAACCATGAGCGAAACCGGCTTCAGCCAAGGAAAACCCGTAAACACCCTTAGACTCTACATAATCAACCTAAACACGTCGACCCCGCTAACGGCTCAGGGCGAATTCAACATCAAAGCAACATGCATAAACGTAACCTCCAGCCTGCAAACCTACAACTTCTCCTACCCAATAACTTCCATCAGCGTCAACGCGGTCTTCGACGGAACAAGCGATACCGTGGTGCTCCCTGTGTCAAGTGGCTCAGATGGAGCTTTCGTGAAGGTTGAAACCCTAGTTTGCAATATCAAACTTGAAAGAATTCAGGGAGGAGGCTAACAGAATGCCAGCGATAGCGTCTAGTTACATCTATGCCTTCTTTGCCTTAATCGCGGTGTCGAGCATTCTCATCTCTTCCTTCGCCGCCTACGCAACAACCCTACGAACCATCCCCGAAATGGAGCAGTTGGAGAACCTGCTGCATCATGTAGCGTCGAAAGGTCTCGAGCTTGTGTCGTTGACTGCAGCGACGAATTCAACTTCTGAAGCAATCTTGCGGTTACCTTCATCCATAGGCAATAGACAATACTGGGTTAGACTTCGCGGCGATTCCTCAAAAGCTTGGGCTGAAGGTGCTCTAGGAACAATTCATGAAGGCAGCGTAGCCAACCGAGTATACCTTCTCAAAGCAGTTTCTGTTCAGGGAAGCTACTCAAGCGGCTACGGCTCAGCAGTTCTAGAATGTTACGTGAACGGTTCAGTCATCAATCTTCATCTTAGAACTTGGAGGAAAAACGCGTGAGACTAAAATTGCAGAAGAAAGGAAGAAGAGAGAAGCTTGAGGAAGAAGAGGCAGATGCTGTCTCAGAAGAAACTCTAGCTGGATATCTAAACCTAAAGAGGTGGACTGTTCCAGAAGGGTACGCCGAAGTTGAAACCTACCCGTTAAAGGCTCCTTTCTCCTACGCCTCTATAGTTCAAAATGAAGACACAGGAGTATACCTTTACATCGTCGACGAGTTACCTCTGGCAAAAGAAGAAAGCGACCTCTTCTTCAGGATGAAAAACATCCTAGAATACGAGCTGCAAGCTCCTCAAGGTGAGGAGTCGCTAAGCGAATCTTTTCACGTTCAGATGCCCGTGATCATCGACTCTCACCCAAAGATATTCAAAGACGTCTCTTCCATAAGCCTCAGAAAAATTCTCTACTACTTAGAACGAGACATCGTCGGCTACGGGAAAATCGACCCCTTGATGTTCGACCCCTACGTGGAAGACATAAGCTGCAGCGGCATCGACAAACATATTTTCCTCTGGCACAGACGATACGAAAACATCCGAACGAACATTTTCTTCAAAGAAGAAGAGGAACTCGACGACTTCGTCATGAAAATAGTTCACAAGGCAGGAAAACACGTCAGCATAGCCTTCCCCATAGTAGACGTCACCCTGCCTGGGCAACACCGCTTAGCCGTGTCCTACGGAAAAGAAACCACGCCTTCGGGAACGAGCTTCACCATACGAAAGTTCCGCGAAGACCCCTTCACCATAGTAGATTTGATTGAAAACGAGACCATTGACTCCAACATCGCGGCGTACCTGTGGCTCTTGATGGAAAACAAGATGTCAGTGATGATAATGGGAGCCACGGGAGCAGGCAAGACGACTGCTTTGAACGCAATTGCATGCCTCGTGAGACCCAACTACAAAGTAATCTCCGTGGAAGAAGTCGCGGAAATCAACCTGCCCCACGAAAATTGGACCCCAACAATTGCCCGCTCAGGGTTCGGAATGGAGAGCGAAGGAGAAATCACACTCTACGACTTAATAAAATCCGCCGTGCGACATCGCCCCGACTTGATCATCGTGGGCGAGGTCAGGGGAGAAGAGGCTTACGTGCTCTTCCAAGCCCTTGCGACGGGACACGGTGGCTTATGCACAATACACGCAGAAGATGTGGAGACGGCGATCAAGAGGCTGACGCAGCCGCCGATGAACATACCATCATCCATCATTTCACTCATGAACTGCGCAATCATCGTGAAACATGTTAGAACACCTATTTTTCTAGGCGGCGAGAAGAGGCTTTCCAGCAGAAAATTCATCCGCGTGACCGAGATAAAGAACGTAAACTCTATAAAAGACGTGTTCACGTGGGGTGCGTCAACAGATACTTTTCAAGAAGACTTGAACGACAGCTACTTGATAGCCAAGATTGCGAAGGATTTGGACATTTCTGTTGAGCGAGTCATGGACGACCTAGAGCAACGAAAGAAGATGTTGCTGGACATGGCTGAGCATAACATCCGAGACTACCGCAGCGTGAACGACGTCTTGAGCAAGTATTACTTCAACCCCAAAGCCCGAGGAAAACAAAACGGGTGAACGTCCATTGGCATCCGGTCTTAAACCACTGCAAATGTTCAACTCGATGATAAAGCTGCTCTCTGGAAAACAGAAGGCTACTGAAATCGACAAAGAACTCCCCTTCACCGTGATGTTATTCACCT
Organism: uncultured Candidatus Bathyarchaeia archaeon; assembly: GCA_964544285.1. Lineage (GTDB taxonomy): Archaea > Thermoproteota > Bathyarchaeia > Bathyarchaeales > SOJC01 > CAYGVX01. The sequence continues at coordinate 3,167 of CAZJAQ010000063.1, read as the reverse complement.
TGATGGCTGCCAGCGGCATCGCCATTTACGACGCGTGGAAAAAAATGTGCAGAGTAAACCTGTTACCAGCGACACAGAGAGAAGCCCAAGAAGTCGTGCGGCAGGTAGAAGTATTAGGACGCGACCCCCTAACCGTGATGTACAGGAAAGCTGAAGAAGCCAACTCCAAAACATACCGTGACTTTCTCGCAGGATACGTTTCCTCAGTGAAAAGCGGCATAAACGTGACTAACTACTTGAGGAGCAAACTTCGTTCCATCCTAGACACGCAGAACGCAGCTGCTTTTCGTTCAATCGAGAAGCTGGGAACTTTAGTCGAGGCATACGCAGTCATGCTCATCGTTACCCTGTGTGTTTACATCTTGTACGTTGTGATGGCGACGACAGCGACTTTCGAGTACATGTCAGCGGGCTTACCTTCGTCAGCGTCGGAGCCCTTGATGTATGCTCTTATCTTCCTTGCAACTCCCTTCATCACGTTTGTCTTCATGGCTATAGCTAATCTTGCGCGTCAGAGCAACATGATCTCTCTGAGAGAAGTTTATCGAAATGGAATAATCTCAGGTATAGCGATTTCAGGATTCTTCGCTGCCGCGATGTTCTTGCCGCAGTTAAAGTTCATCGTCGACGCTTTAACTCTGCCTGGGCTGGTAACCATCTGTCTCTTGACGATTTCTCTGCCCCCAGCTTTCGTTTATTGGAAGATTGCTAAAGAAAACTTTGCAGCAGAAGAAGCCATGCCTAGCTTCCTCAGGGACGTAACCGAATCCAGAAAGATCGGGCTGTCTCCCGTGAAGAGCATAATCCACGCCACCGAAAGAAAAGCATACGGGTCATTCAGCAAGACTCTGAAGCTGGTGCGCAGTCAGATCGAATGGGGTATCCCCCTCAGAAAGATTTTCGGCAACATACGAAGACGCATCCGAAGCTGGCCTGTCCTAGTCTATTTCTTGATATTGATCGAGACCATAGAGTTCGGAGGAGGTTCTTCAAACGCTTTGGAAATCCTATCAGACTACAGTGAAAAGAACAGAGACATCGAAGCGAACAAGCGTTCCACCCTCAAGCCCTACGTCATGCTGGCGTTCGTCTGGAGCGTGTTGATAGCCCTCACAACTTCCATAGTGGCTATAACCATCTATGTCCTCACCCAAATCACCGCTCCAGGCGCGTCGCCAGCCATGTTCAGTTCCATGCAGCAGCAGATGGTCATGTTTTCTTTGGGGATAATCTTTCAATGCTGGATGTCCGGCTTCTTCATAGGCAAGATTAGCGAGGGCACCTTCGCGGCGGGCTTTAAGTATTCGGCGATGCTTGCACTGACTGGGTACGTGTCGCTCTTCCTGTCTCAAGGCTACCTGTCGGGCATGTTAGGGGCTACACCAATTTAGGAGCGTGCCGGGTATGCCGACGTCTTCGGTGGACACGTTTTTTGCGTGTTCACTCATGGTCATTCTCATCACGTCAGCGATGGTGGGAATGGCTAAAGTCGTGGAGCCCTACTTGAACGAACTGGCAAACACGAACATGGCTGAACGTTACAGAGGCTTGGCTGAATACCTCCTTCTAAGTACAGGAAGCCCATCAGATTGGGGAGAGACGAAAGATGCCATTCCATCTATCTTCGGCTTGGCGTCAGAAACTCAGCAGTCCTACGCTCTGGACTTGGACAAGGTTTCCCGACTGAACGGCGACAACCTTTACTCCATCACCTATTGGCAGATGTTAGCCGCCTTAGGAACCAAAGACGTATCCCTTAACATAGAAATTCAACCTTTATTCGACGTTTCCATAAGTTTAACTTCTAGCCAACAAGGTGAAACCGAGACCATCTACACCTTTGAGGTTTCCACGAGCAAATCGGGCTTTCCCATACCAGCATGGCTGCAATGCTACGCGGCTGTTGCAACGTACGTCGAAGATGTTCCTTCTTCAACCACCGCAGACGGGATAGGCTTCATAAACGCCACTCTGCCGAATTCTCTGAATGGAACAGCGCTGTTCGTGGTGTTTGCAAGAGCGAAAGCGTATTTCCAAATGATGTCTTTTAGTGCGTATTCTTTCGGTCACAACTCTGGCATCCCTGAGCCGAACAAAATTTTTCTTCAACTCAGCCCGCTAAACCACGTCTTAAACGTGTCTTTCCTAAGCTCCACCGTGGAAGTTTCGAACGCTTATGTTTTCACTTACAACTACCACTCGAACCTTTCGCAGACTATTACTGGAAACCAAACTGTGGAGTACAGCATTCCACGCTTCTTAGGTGCCAGTCCGATGGTGCTCGTGGTCAACGGGAACAACGGCTCAACATCCTTCGCAGAATGGACTGCTTACCCACAGCTGCCGCTGGAAATCGGCGCAGACTTTAGCGATTTGACCAGTAGTTCGAAGGCTGTAGCCTTGACTTACGTCGTGAGTGTCGAATCTGTGTTGTATGAGGCAGTTATAACATACAGGAGCGTGCAGAATTACGATGCTTGACAACCGGGGGCAGATGAGGACCGTCGAAGCGTTTTTAGCGATTCTACTGTGCTTCTCAGCCCTTTCCATAGCCACTCTAATCTCTCCCACGTCCAACTCAAACGACGCAGACGCTTTGGCTACTGTGGGAATGCAGGCGCTCGTCTCCATGGACAACGAGGGTGGGCTGGGCAGACTGATTGACGGAGGAAACTGGACGGCGCTGGCAGACGCGCTGAACACACTGTTGCCCATGGGCGTCTCCTACAACCTTACAGTATACGATGAAAATCTGCAACCGATTAACACTGTGTTCATTTCCAATGGCATAATCCCTGATAGCAACGTGGTTTCTGTTCAATATCCATGTGCTAGCCCAAGCACACAAGGCCACTGTTACCTTCTTCGATTGCAGTTGGCGATAGTGAGGTGAGTTATGATGAGAGGAAGGGGTAGACGATGTTCAGGGCAGATTCTTGTCATAGCTGTCTTGGTCGTGAGCTTAGTTTTGTTGTCGACGCAGCTTTACATCTACGAAGTGGGCAGGTCGCTAGAAACTGCCGAGTCGTTGCATGTGAATGATTTTGTTTTGGCTGTGAAGCTCGGCTCCAAACATTTTGTCGCTGGCTCCTTGGCAAACGTCTCCTCTGGCGGCGGTGGCTCAGTTCTTTCTGCTAACTTGGAAAGGTGGGCATCTTTCGTTGGGG
>CAZJAQ010000062.1:0-7126 GCA_964544285.1 uncultured Candidatus Bathyarchaeia archaeon | reverse complement strand
GTAGAAAGCTTTTCAGCGTCACCGCCAATTCAAGAACGAAGTCTTCTTCAAAGCGGTCTTCCTCAAGCGTCAGCGAGTTAATGATCATCGTTTTGCTTGCTCTGTCCAACTTCGGGTCGAGTCTTCCAACAAACCTTGTGCCATGAAGAACTGGCAAGACGTAGTAGCCGTACTGCCTCTTCTCCGGAATTTTGTAGATTTCCCAAGCATAGCAGAAGCCGAATATTTCAGAGATTAACTTACGGTTCCAGATGAGGTTGTCGAGGGGGGCGATAAAGTGGACTTTTTCTTCGATGGAAGAGTCTTCTGCGGCCTCGAGAGAGCTCAGATATTCTTCTAGAACATGGTAGACATGCTTGACACCCTCTATCTTCAATGACTGCAGCTTTCCATCTTTTTCCATCTCTTCTACCACTGCTTTGCGCTGAATGCCTTTTAACGAAAGCCATCCGAACCTCCAGTCGCGCACGTCAACGAGACCATAGGCTCTCATGTACTTCTCGATCATAAATCGATTATACTCCTCTCTGCTTGGCATCTCGGTGTCTAGGTTTTTGGGCAGAATACGCTCTGTTAAGTCGTAGTATCGACTGTCTCCATCAACGTGGTGAATCATTACCTCACCGCAGTCCCAAAGCAGGTTTAAAACGCGGTTCGCAGTCTTGCTCCCAACGCCTTCCTTGAAATCCTCCGCAGACAGCGGACCTTCAGCTTCTATGGTTGACAAAACGTTGCGAACCTGGTCTTTGAGCTCTTCTCGCTGTGCTTTCAAGCGTTCATAGAAGGGAGAGTGGAAATCCATGTAATTCCGCATTCTGTAGCGGAAATATCGGAATTCTTCCATGGGAATTATTGATTTTTCGTTGCACCAGTATTCGAAAACAGCTCTGTCCCTGTAGAGCAACGTGTCCAAGTATGATAGTTTGTAGTCCTTTACTCTGCTGTGAAGGACCAAGTGGTGGTTGCGATGGACGACACGAACGGGGTCGATTTGGACACATTCCAGCCGCTTAATCGCCTCTAACGTTCCCTCTTTTCCCTCGCTTTTCTTGAATCCTTGTCTGGAGATTAGGAATCGTCTCGCAGTCTCCTTCGAAATTGCCTCGAGACTCATGCTTCCACCTATTCTGTCACAGTTAGAGAAATCCTTTCTCCCGAATGGAGGTAGACTGCCACGCTCTCCTGCCCAACGAAAGGATATGCCACTATCATTATTACCTTACCGAAGGCACGGTTCAAATCCTCCACCGAGGGCTTTGCGACGCCTGAAGGATGGGAGTGGACGCTTCCTATCAGTGAAAAGTCAATAGGAAGCATGTGTGCAGGAAAGGTTGAGAATCCTCTGCCATGAGTAGCTAAAGGAGGGATGACGATATCGGTTATTTCCATTCTGCCTCTTTTGGTTTTGCCCCTCAGGAGAAGAACCGTTTCTCGGGGATACACGGCTCTGGCGTTTTCTAAAATGACATCCAACAGTTCTCGGTCAATCACAACCTCGGCGTTCATCACGAATCAGCAAACCAAAATACTTAATCCGCATTTATATTCATCGCTAAAACACGAAGGAGTCGGCTGCAAAAATGTCTCTTTGGCGCTTACTAAAACCCGAAACGCACAACGCCTTCGTTAACATGGCGGTTGACGAAGCCATACTGCGAGCGAGAATCGAAGGAAAGGCACTCAACACTCTGCGCTTCTATCGTTGGCGACCATCAGCCGTGTCTATTGGACGTTTTCAGAACGTTCACAACGAAGTACAATTGGAAAACTGCAGTGTTCATGGCGTCGATGTTGTTAGGCGTGTGTCGGGGGGCGGTGCAGTCTACCACGACTCAGAAGATGAGATTACCTACAGCGTCATCGTCAGGCGGCAGGATTTAGGAACAGACGACATCGCAGAGGCTTATAGCCGCATTTACGACGGGCTGATTGAAGCCGCCCGCATTCTAGGCGTAGACGCTGAATACAACACGGGTAACGTTAAACAGTGCCCTAACATAATCGTCAAGGGGCGGAAGATTTCTGGAAGCGCTCAGGCAAACAAGAAAGGCGTGATTCTGCAGCACGGAACCTTCCTGATAAGGGTTGATTTAGCGAAGATGTTCACGTTTCTTAAGCCTCCTTTGAAGGATGCTTGTGTGGACTTTTTGAGCATCGCTGAGAGAAAGATTACGTCTGTTGCCGACGAGCTGGGTGGTCAAGTGCTAATCGACCAAGTCCACTCAGCCTTAGTGGAGGGGTTTGAGAAAGCTCTCAACATTCAGCTAGAAGAAGGAAGCTTGACTGGGTTTGAGCTTGATCTAGCAGAGAAATTAGAAGAGGAAAAATTTGCGACTCGCGAGTGGAATTTTGAAGGCAAGCAGCCTAAGCCTTAAACCAGTCAGTTAGTTTTACTTCTTTCTCCAACTTTATATTCATAGGCTCGAAGGTTTGTTCAAGAGCGGTTGTTAGGTTTCGAATGTAATCTTCCACGTTAATCTCAGCCAAATTTCTCACATGGCTAACTGGCTTCACTGTAAACGTCTTGCCCTTGTAGTTGAAGGGTTTAACCTTGATGAAATGAACAGCGTCGCGACGGCTCAACTTTTCACCAGCGTCCATGAGCTGCAAGGCACACTGGTAAGGCTGGGGCATAATATTCGCAGCGCTGCCTCTTTCGTTTGGGTCGTAGTATAGTTGCACAGAATACACGAGGTCTTCGAGGTCCACTCGACGTTCCCGAAGTGTCTTTATCGCCTCGTTAACAGCGGCGACTATCTCCTTCTTAGCCGAAACATACTGCTCCATGTTTCTAACGTGGCTAAGCACCTCAACGCAGTCGCGGAAAACCTGTTGAATGAACCTTGGTGCATTGGATTTTATCGCCGTTAAACCCTTTAGGTCTGGCGTCCCGTCCAGTGTTATGCCGAAATACGCTTTTTTAGCCTTGGGCAACACGCAGAGAGTATACTGCTTTTCTATCGCCAAATCAAGGTTCAACTGCTTCTTAACCGTGTCAATCAGAGTTTGCACCTGCATTGGCGTTGGGTTGTCTAGGAAGATAGAGTCGGTGTCGCCGTAGGTTGGATGCATCTCATTCTGTTTCGCAATCTCCCACGTGGTCTGCAATGCCCATCGACCGTAGCCCGTTATGGACTCGGCTAGGGGTGGACACGCAACTCCGTGAATTCGAACGGTCACTCCGTAGCTGGAAACGCTTATCAGCTTGAGAAGTCTCGAGGCTGCCTTAGCTAAACGTCTCTCTTCTTCTGAAAGGGAAGCGTTGTTGGACATGGGTTTAAACCAGCGAATTCTAAGGTCTTTCAACGCCCCTATCAGTAAAGAGTAGAATCCTTTCCGTTTCGTGCAGACATGATGCTCTATCTCGGAAATCTTATTGACTTTGCATTCTTCGTGAGAACAGTCGACTGTCTCGTAGGAAAGGTTGTAGCTGTCTATGCAGCTTGGATACAGACTCTCAAAGTCGCAGACGACGGTGTTGAAATATATTCCAGCTTCAGGCTCGATTGTGAGGGCTCCCGGAACTGCGTGAGTTTCGTAGCCTCTCCGCAGCTCTTTAGAAGTAGGAACAATGATGTTATTCTTGCGAAGGTGCGTGTAAATCATAGACTTTATCCAGTCGCTGACTCTTCTGCTGGTGTAGGCTTCTGGGACAGGTATGTTAGCTATTCTCGCAAGCAAGAAAGCCAGATAAACCTGCTCTGTTGCATCTTCATGTCTTTTCTTGTCGCCTAACAAATCCATGCTGATGCTTGGAACTGGTTTGTGGCAGAGGTTGAACCATTCTTCAATCTGTGAATACTTGACTGGAGTTGCCTTCTTTTCTTGTATGAAGGCTGACTCAAACTTCCGTTTCAAGTCTTGTTGAACATCGTTAACCATAACGAAGTCGTTTCCCTTTTGAGTGTAAGGAGCGCCGAAAACCAAGCCACTGTCGTAGATGTAGCTTCGCCCGTAATCGATTTCGCTTTCCCAAACGTTCCTAAACTGCCTTGCTAACTTCTTTAGGAATGCAGGAGTCCAAGCCTTAACCTTCACGAGCTGCATCACTTCTTCGGTGAACAAGTTTTGCTTTCTCACAAGCTCTATTTCGCCCTGAAAGCTCGCCACAGCTTCTTCTTCGTCCTTAGACAACGGATAAACCACAAAAAAGTAGGGTCTATAATTGCTGACGCTGAATTTTCGGAGTTCTCCGCTAGAGGAGTCGTAGAACTCGAGTTTAACCTCGCGGCTAGTATCCGTGAAACTTACGTTCCAGAGGAACAGCATCTTGTTCAATAGATGTCTAGAGGGCTCTCAGTAAAAACTCTTATTGAAAGGCTCTGCATGGCAAAAAATAGCTGGGGCTATGTTTTCATGCTTGGTTGAGCTTTTACGCAAGTCTTTTAAGTAAACCCTTAGGAAAAATGTGTGCGAGGAGACGTTTTGGATGAAGAAAAAGTTGATGGACATTCTGGCTTGCCCCATCGATAAGTATCATCCCCTCGAGCTTCATGTTTTTGAGGAGAAAGAGGAAATCGTTGAGGGATTAATCATCTGTCCAAAATGTCTACGCTGGTACCCCATTCGTGACGAGATTCCTGAGATGCTGCCCGACGAACTTCGCGACGAAAAAGATGAACTCCCCTTCTTTGAAAAGTGGAGAAGCAGAATTCCCGAAAAAATCCTCTCGGAAGGTAAACCCTTCAACCTAAAAGCAAAAGCCAGGAAGAAAGGCTAAGTCACGTTTTGTTTAGCTTTAGCTTTATCGAACTGCCCTTTTCAGAGGACTTTATGGCAGCCTCAGCGATTACCAAGGCTTTTAGCCCGTCGACGCCTGTGACCTCGGGCTCCTTATCCTCGATTATGCATTTCGCAAAATGTTGAAGCTCTAGCTTCAGTGGTTCTTTCCACTCGTACCTCGGCTTCAGCGTCTTATCTGAGCTTTCTATCGTGATTTCTTGAGTGAGATAATCAAGCGACATTATGGCGTCGCTGCCCGTGAGCGTCAGATTTCTAATCCTGTCGGGTGTAAGCCAATTAGCTTCGATAAAGGCTGTTTTTCCCCGTTTAAACGTGAGCATTATTTGGGCGTAGTCTTCGAACTTCGTGTGCTTGAGGTTCCCTACTCTCGCATAGACCGTTGTTGGGTCTTCTTCGAAGATTTTCCGCATTATGTCTATCTCGTGAATCGCATAGTCTTTCACAACCCCTACGTCGCCGATTCTTTCAGGCCATTGGGAAACCCGTTTTGCAGTGGCAGAGACCAGCTCACCGATTTCCCCCTTTTTCAGCATGTTCTTAGCCCGTTGGATGCTTGGGTTGAACCTCTCTATGAAACCCACCATCAGACGCCTGTCTCTCTGTTCTGCGAAACGCACGATTCTTCTCGCTTCTCTGATCGTGCTGGCTAAGGGTTTCTCAACCAACACGTGTTTTCCCGCTTTCAACGCTCTCATAGCTTCAGCTGCGTGCGTCGTTGTCCAAGTGCAGATGCTAACCGCTTCAACGTCTTTTCGTCTCAGCAGTCGTCGGCTGTCACTGTATACTTCGACACCATACGGCTCCCCGATTGTTTTCGCCTTTTCTACATCTACATCGCAAACTGCCACGAGTTCAGTCTCTGAGAGTTCGCTGAACACACGCACGTGGTTCTTTCCCCAGAATCCCACGCCGATGACTGCCACACCAAGCTTACTCATTTTGTCCAAACTCCTCTTCCCAAGCCTCGGTACACAAACCCGCATCTTTCTGCCTTTAACGGGTCTATCACGTAGCTAATGTCCACTATAGCGGGCGATTTTTTCGCCAAAAGCCTCACTTTTTTGAGGTTTAACCGTTCAAATTTTGAATGCCCTGCTAGAATGACGAGGCAGTCCGTTTTTTCAACGACTTTTGATAATTTCTCGGCTTCGAAGCCGAGCTCTGTTAACTCCTTTTTTGTAAAAAATGGGTCGTATGCTTGGACTACTCGTACTTTCTTCTTGAGAAGGTTAAGGATGCTCTTTGTCAGAGTCCCAGGTGGTTCTTTGGCGTCTGGGCGTCGAGAAACCCCCAGTACTGAAACCTTTGCTCTGCTCACTGTCTTGCCACAGACTTTCAGCGCATCCTTTACCAAGCGAAAAGTGTGTTCGGCGATTTCGTCGTTTATCTTTCTAGCCAAGGGTGTCAAGCGAAGGTTCAAGTTTACGTTTTCAGCCTCTTCTAGGAGTAGGTAGAAGTCTTTACGAGCTGAACCATCCATTACGCCTGTCGATGGAAAATGGAACGTTTTATTTTTACTGAAGAGTTTTAACATTTCCTTAAAATCTATCTTGAGCCTTTCACACAAGAAGGCAAGTTCATTCGCTAAAGCTTGATTGACCTCGCTGTTTACGTTCTGGAAGAGGCTGATTGCCTCAGCAGTTTTTATGTTCCTAACTTCTACGACGTCTTGCTTTGTTGCTGTGTTCAAGATGAGGCTTGCTGTTCTGAGGCTCGGTTCATTGACGGCGCCCACGACTCTTGAAACATGGTTTTCCAACGAATTTGTTTGGAGGGGGCTGGATGCTAGCCCGAAGTCTGTGCCAGCCCTTAAACCAGACGCTTTTTCCAAGGCTTCACGCATGGGGCCTTCGACGATTCCCGGTCCTGTTGTGCTGACGAAGAGAACGAGAGAGTCTTTTTTCAGACCCATCCCCACTTCTCTGCATGTTTTTTCCAGCGATGAGTAGTCTGGTTTCTTCCTTTGGTCGATTGTTGTTTGCGTTGCGATGACGATTATGTCGCTTTCAGAAGCTGCTTTTCTTATGTCAGAAGACGCGGTGAAAAACCCCTCTTGTGCATGTTTTTCCAATGCTCGTCGGGCGTTGTCTTTTAGGAATGGGGGTTGGCTTTTCAGCAATTTCAACATGTGGGGGTCTGTGTTTACGCCTATTACCTTGAACCCGGCATCTGCAAAGAGGCAAGCATAGGGCACGCCTATTTTGCCGCATTCAACAACGCTTACAGTGTAGTTTCTGCATTTCTCGGAACTGTCGATGTCTTCTTTTCTGACGTTCATTATGCCTGGCAATTTCTCATCCCACAGTGTTGGCTGATTGCCTACGTTCGCAATTAGGGCTACTCCTACCTTTAGGGGCTTATGATTTCTCGGAGTCTTCGCTTA
>CAZJAQ010000061.1:0-7656 GCA_964544285.1 uncultured Candidatus Bathyarchaeia archaeon | reverse complement strand
CCCCTCTCCCCGCTGAAAGAAATACGCAAGCCAACCCCTAAAAATCAAAATCACGGCGAGACCCGCCCAATGCAGCAGAGGAAAAACCACGACCAACTGCCCCGCCCAAGTGGCATACCACCCAAGAATCAACCCGCCCAACACCAAAGCCCCAAGCATCCAACCCCTAAACGGTCCAACCCTACGTGTGCTGAGGCAACCAGCAGTAAACGCAGAGAGCGGCGTGGCAGGCAACAACATCCAAGAATAAACATTAGCACCAGTCAAAACACGACTGACCACGCCTCCTAGAAGGGCAGCCGAAGCTCCAAGCCAAGGACCCAGAACAAACCCGAAGACTGGAGCGATGCAAGATAAGATGCCGATCCTGACGCCTTCAACCCCGATAACCGGAACGCCCGGCAAGTAGCTCAACGCCGCGTAAAGGGCAGCCATGCTCGCTGTCAGGGCGATGTCCCGCGTAGACGCTCTCAAGTCAAAACCCTTCCCTTCGCTGTTGAACAAGTGCGTTTATATAACCTTCTCCAAAACAACGCTGATCCGAATGCTTTAGCAATAAGAAAGGTTGTGGGTTAAAATTCCAGCGACTCTTCGACGATTCCTTCCTTCGTGAAGATTAAGAAGTCAACCCCGTTGCCACTCATAGCATCGCGGCTGAGCGCCGACTTCATAGCGTGAAGGGCAACTTCCTTAGCCTCCTCCAAACTCATGCCTTCCTTGTAGCTCTCCTCGAGAACCCCAGTCGCAATCTCCGCTCCCGTGCCCACCGCAGAATACTTGTCAGGAAGAACCGAGCCCAAAACGTCCAAGACATAGATCGAAGCGCCATCTTCGTCTACACCGCCGACGATTGTCTGCGTAATCAACGGAAACAGCCGCCTGCCAAAGAGCAGGTTCGACATAACCTTCGCAGCCGACCTCACCGAGATTCTCCTACTCGTATCCAACTTGAAAAGGTTCGCGTAAGCCTCCATCTCCCTGACGAGAATCTGCATGTCCGAAACAAGCCCAGCACACGCTGCGCCGATGTGATCAGTAATCTTGAAAACCTTCTTCCCAGCCTTGCTCGTGACAAAATAGCCGTAGGTTACCCGCTTTTCGGAAGCAAGCAAGACGCCATCAGAGAAGACTAAGCCCAGAGTCGTCGCGCCGGGCATGAAGAAGTAAGGATACTGCTGATCCTGCTCAACCAAAGCCAACGTTCCTCCTTAGCGTCGGTTGATTATAGACTGTCTTCCATTTAAACTTAATCATAACTCTCCACGCGGCCAACTTGCGTTTTAATCGTCAAACGGGCATTATTCTTCTTTCAGCGTTAGCAGGTGTTTGGCTAGAGTTGCAAAAGTCAAGGGTCGATAGTGAACCTCGTCGTCCAGGCTTATTATGAAACTATCAATCTTCGACCACTCCAAAAAAGCAAATTGCTTCAACCAGTCCTTGAACTTCAGATAAGACGCATAATCCTCGTGGAGAGAAAGAAACACGCCGTCGTACCCCATACCCATTCCTCTCTCAACCATCACAACTTCGAAAGGACCAGTCTTCAACGTTTCCTTGGAAAGCCTCCTAGCCCTCTCAATCTCTTCTGCGCTGAGTCCACTCTTAAGTTTAACAAAGACGAGAGCCAACAGATGGTAGCCGAGTTTGAGGAAGTCGGGTATCACAGTATATTCTTTTATGTAGCCTTTCTTCTCCAACTTCTTAATCATCCGAGCGACCGTGGGCTGAGAAACCCCGACAGCTCTAGCTAGGGCTCTATCGCTTCTCCTAGAATCCTTCATGAGCTCCGAGATAAGCTTCCACTCAGTCTTCTTCAAGCCCGTTTCTCACCAAGCTTTACAATAATATTTCGAGCCTGCTTGGAATTACAATAAAAACGAATTAAAAAAGCCTTTTCATCTAAACACAATTCCCCGACAATAAAATCTTAAATTCGAGCTTTGCAGATATTCTGCGAAAGTCAAGCGATAAATGCAAGGTGTTGGCGTTGTTAGCCATAAAAACCGAAAATGTGACGAAAAAATACGGCAACCTAACCGCCGTGAACAAGCTGAACCTAGAAGTTGAAGCCAAAACAGTGCACGGTTTTTTAGGTCCAAACGGCGCAGGCAAGACCACCACCATAAAGATGATAGTCGGCTTGCTGAAGCCAGATGAAGGAACGATCAGAGTCCTCGACAGAGAAGCCTCTGGAGACAAGCCAGAAATGAGACTGCACTTAGGGTACATGCCCGAACTACCCAAATTCCCCAAGCATCTGACGGGATGGGAACTCTTAGACATCTATGGAAAAATGTTCGGAATGACGAAACAGCAGAGGCTAGACCAGCTGCCTAAACTATTGGATCTCGTGGGGCTTAAGGGACGAGAGAAAGATGCTCTGGGCAAGTACAGCAAGGGCATGCAGCAGCGCTTGGGAATCGCTCAGGCGTTGTTGAACGCTCCAGACTTGGTGATCTTGGACGAGCCGAGCTTAGGCTTGGACCCTGTGGGCATGGTGGAGGTTAGAGAGCTGGTGAAGCACATTGCGCAAGAGGGTACGACGGTTTTCCTTTCGTCGCATCTGCTCTTCGAGGTTCAGCAGGTCTGTACGCATGCCACGATAATTCATAAGGGTGTGGCGTTGACTTCTGACAAACTCGAGAATATCTCGAAGAAGTTCGCCGGACCCGCTGTATTCGTGGTTGAAGTGACAAGGCTGGAAAAAGACGTCATAGAGAGTGTCAAGAAATTGCCCTTCGTCTCCGAAGTAACAAAGAAAAACAACACGCTTACCATAGAAGTGAGCACAAGCGACGACGTTAGACCCGAAGTGTCTCAGGCAATTACCAAGGCTGGAGGGGTGATAACATCTATGAAGACTGAAGGTCAAAGTCTAGAAGACATCTTTGTTAAACTCGTCAAGAATCAGGAGAGTGGGCAAAAATGATCAGCCCAGAAACCATGAAGCATTCTCGGTGGAACGCTTTTCTGGCGATGGTGAGGTATGAACTTCTCTGGAACCTGCGTAAGAAGAAGTTTTTGGGTATGATTGTTGTAGCTTTCGTCCTCGCAACCCTCAGTTTGTTCATCCCAGTGATTCTGAGCAACGTGATGAACACTCCTCTGGAACCTCAGCCCAATTATATTATAGAAACGGGCAGCGGGATCGGTGGTTTCGGGTTTCTACTCTTCGCCATAGTCACGGCGATGAATAGCATTTCGGGAGAGTTCGAGAGCGGCTCAATCGTTCCCTTACTCACGAAGCCTATTTCTCGCACAATGGTCTTCTTGGGAAAAATGTTCGCTGCCTTCTTGACCCTGCTTGCCACCTACGTGGTGCTTACCGTCTACATGGCAGTAGGAGGAACGATAATCTACGGTGCTCAGAACAACCTTCACCTGCTTCCGCTGTCTTTGTTGGGAAGTTTACTCAGCACTTTCGTGTGGATAACCATAGTGTTGGCTTTGGGCTCTCTTTCAAAAAGTTCCTTGATTGCCGCTTTAGGCACTTTCGGCGGGTGGATGGGCGCGAACATAGTCACGGGGCTTGTTTCTGTGGTGACGGAGCAAGCTTGGATACTCAGTTATGTAGTGGGCAGCGGCGCCACGGGTTTCGCTAGAGATATCGGAGGTTCAATCATCCCGGGGTTTACGGGTAAAGCCATATCAACGGGCACTGACCAAATTGCTGCAAACCTGGTCAATTATGCGTTATATCCCTCCGCAGAAGTACAGTTTTACAAGAGCCTTTTTGGCGGTGGGCAACCCCTCTACACCGAAGCCGTAGGATTTATCCTGTTGCGGTCTATCCTAGTCGCTCTGGTCTACGTTTTCGTGTTCTCCTTCATAGCATGGTTCGCGTTTAAGCGAGCAGAAATAAAGGAATAGTGGCAAATTGTGGAGGACTAGGGCAAAACATTATCCTACACCCCTCGCATAAGGATGCGGAGAATTGCATGATCAACCTTCACGTCCAAAAAATCGGCGATCTATGGTGCGGTGTCGCTCTCGAAGACGACAGAATCTTCGCTACCACGCTTACCTTCAACGAGAAAGACGCCTTTAGGTCCCTTCTGAGGGAACTACCCTACAACACAGTCTTTCAGGTTGCTCAGGAGAGTGAGGAGCTTGCAGAAAAAGTTTTAAGGGCTATTAAGGCGGTTTGGGATGGAAAAGACGCTAGTTTTAGCTTCCAATTCGCTATGACCCGCCTGTCCAACTACGCTCAGCGTGTGTTGAAGACGACTGCGCTCATTCCCATAGGCTACGTAACGACTTATGGCGCTCTAGCCAAAGCTGCGGGCGGAAGCCCTCGTTCGGCGGGGCGTGTGATGGCGACTAACCCCTTCGCGCCCCTGGTTCCCTGCCACCGAGTAGTGGCAGCAGACATGACTCTAGGCGGCTACGGAGGAGGTTTGAAGGCAAAGTGGGACATTCTGCAGAGAGAAAACCGCAACTACAGTGAAGCGTTTGAAGCTCAAATGAGTGGCAAAGCATTGAAACTGTTTCCAATCAGCATGCTCAAACCCCGGCAAAAAAGTTGACGTCTAATGTCGATAGTTGGCTTGGACTTAGCAGGCGCAGAAAGCCGACCCACGGGCTTTTGCATCCTTAGAAGCATGAAAGCAGAAGCCTTCACGGTCTACGGAGACGAAGAAATAATCAGAAAAATAACGGAGAGTAAGCCCGAAGTAGTCGCCGTCGACGCGCCCCTAAGTCTGCCAGCGGGGAGAAAATCCATAGAAGAACGGACGAACGTTCACCTGAGAGAATGCGACAAAGAGCTCCAAAGAAGAGGGATAAAATTCTTCCCAATCACACTGGGACCTATGAGAAGACTGACCACCAGAGGCATAAGACTGAAGAAAATCCTCGAAGAAAAACACTTCAAGGTTATTGAAGTCTACCCTGGAGGAGCACAAGACGTTTTGAAGATTCCCCGAAAACAAGAAGGACTCGAAGAGCTGAAAAGCGGCTTGGAGAAGTTGAAGATTACAGGCTTGACTGACAGAATGAACGACCACGAGCTGGACGCGGTTACGTGCGCCTACGTGGGAAAACTATTCCTAGAGGGGAAAGCTGTCGCTTACGGAGCTGCCGAACAAACAATAATGATGCCAGACGGCAAACGTTAAGTCCATGCATGCATTATGCAGTTAACGGTGAAGGCTTTAATTGACGTCGCGGGGACTGTACGTCGGACGGTTTCAACCCTTCCATCTGGGTCATCTTCACGCCATAAAACACATGCTTTCTGAAGTTGAAGAAGTGATAATAGTCATCGGCAGCGCCCAGTACAGTCACCGCTTAGATAATCCCTTCACGGCGGGCGAAAGAGTCACCATGGTCCGCAAAGCCCTAGATGAAGCCAAGATTTCGCCTTCGAAGTACTGGGTTATCCCCATCCGAGACATGCACGTTCACATGATGTGGGTCGCAGAGGTGCGGGGATACACGCCTAAGTTTGAGCGTGTATATTCGAATGAGCCCCTCACGTGTCGCCTGTTCACGGAAGCAGGCTTTCCGGTAAAATCTATTCCCTTCAACAAACGTCACCTCTACTTAGCCACTGAGATAAGGGAGAGAATGCTGAAGAACAAGAGTTGGACGGAACTCGTGCCCAAAAGCGTCGCTGAATACATCAAAGAGGTAGACGGCGTAAGCAGACTCCAAGACCTAGCGAAGACTGATAAGGTTCAACCACAACCCTGCAGCTGAACTCTGACGGAGTCTCCACGTTTTGCCCTAAACTTCTTTGCCGCACTGCCCTGGTTCACCGAACCCTCCAAGAAATCATGGCTGCCGATTATTGCCAGAGCTTCGCCTGGCGAAACGTCGCCGTAGGCAGAGCAAAGCTTCAAAGACGCAGACTTCTTGCCAACTTCAACCCTGATAAACCCTTCTTCTCGAACACCAAGCTTCTCTAAGGCTTCTGCAGAGATGTTGGTGATTATGTTGCCAAAGTCGTCAACATGTAACACTTCGCCGACCACAGCGGTCTTCTCAAAACGTGGCTTCGCAAAGCTAGGCACCACGTAATCAGCAATCTCTTTTCCAAAGTCTGCCGCGGGACAAGCCTTAGCTAAATAGGCTGCGGCGGGTGCAAAAACGTCCCTTCCATGGAAAGTCTTCGAAACCTTTGGAAGCATGTATCGCGGGTTTTCAATAACATACGCATGCCGCAAGCCTTCTTTCGACGCAGCCAAAGTAAGCACTCCGTTGTCAGGACCCACGAAATAGCTATGTTTGGTTTCTATGATTATGGGGCGACGTTTAGTCCCAACTCCGGGGTCTACGACGGCGACGTGCACGGTGTCTTTTGGAAAATACGGTGCAGCCGATGCTAGGACGAAGGCGCCCATGCGAATATCGAATTTGGCGATTTCATGGCTGATGTCGACGATTCTCGCTTCGGGGCATTTGCTGAGTATGATGGCTTTCATTTCAGCGACGTATGGGTCTTTCAATCCGAAGTCGGAGAGAAGTGTGACTATTCTCTGCCGCATGCCCTTGTTCCCTCGTATAGCCGTGTTTTTGGTCAGCACTTATATATTGCGTTTGTATTTTCTGTTCATGTTGAACGGTGAAGATTGGTGTCGGAAATCGCTGAACATCTGAAGGCGAGAATTGCAGAGGTTCGTTTCGCTCGATTGATTGGAGAGATAGTCTGGGCTCTTGGCGCACTCGTCTCTGCGGCGGGCTTAGTCTTTAAAGTTCTCTTGCTAACGATCATGGGCTTTCCGCTGCTGTTCGTGGGGCTGTACCTGAGCGTTCACTATGAACTTCAACGCATAGACTATGCGCTTGCTTTGGAGAAGCTTGCCCACCAAGAAAAATAGAAGTTTGGTCCTTGGAAGGTTTTTAATGCACAGGCGGCTACTATGGGTGCTGCAAGACCCCTGACACAACAGAACCAGTTAAGCGTCACTCTCTTTTCTCAAAGACCTCAGAACCATCAGAACATCCTCTTCAGAGGCGTCTCTAATCAAGACCTTCTTATCCCTTGAACGAAAGCCCGCCACAATTTCAACTCGCCTACCGAAAACCTTCGAAAGCTCCTTCACTAATTCTCTGTCCACTTTTCCCTCGACGGGTGGCTGTTTACAGAAGACCACGAGGGCATCATTAACTTGCATCCTGAAACTTCCTGAACGGGGCTTTACCTGAACCTCCATCACGACGCCGTCTTTTGTTTTCAGCCGTTTCATCTACTCATCAGCCTTTACGGTTTGATGTTGTAAGTTTGTAAGACGAGATACACACACTTCCTTATTAAAGAAAGTTCAAGACATGAACAAGAGATAGGTGACGTTCTAGATGGCAATCGCCCGTGAGAAAATGGCTCCTCCGATGCCTCAAAGAGTGCCCTTAGAAGGTAGAAGCCTCAACGCTCAACAAGTCACCTCGATAGCCATTATATTCCTGAAATCGCTCGGGCACAAAAGAGGAGTCAAGCCGAAGCACGTGTTCATCGAGAATCAGAACTACGTCGTGGAGGTGGCGATTGGAAAGAAGATGCTTGCCAAGGTGCAAATAGACATGGTCACGAGCGAGATAAAGGAGTATGCGATTGAGAAGAAGACTGAAGAGGCGCCGATAAGTCTACCAGTAGAACCGAAAACATTACTCATCATGTTTGGTGTTTCAGTTGCAGTTTCCCTCATCTTCGCCATA
>CAZJAQ010000060.1:0-8363 GCA_964544285.1 uncultured Candidatus Bathyarchaeia archaeon | reverse complement strand
GTCTCCTACGGTGCTCGAGAAGCAGCCATAATAGACGCCTTTACACGCAGCCCTAACTATCGAGCAGAAATCTACGTTGCAGACAAACAAAGAAACCCCTTCAACGTAAAAAAAGCGGCAGAACACGTTGTAATCCCAGATTTGGACGTAAACACGATTCGCAGGTTCGCCGCAAGACGAAAAGACAAGATTGACTTTGGCATAGTTGGCCCAGAAAAACCCATAATAAACGGTGTAAGAGACGTCGTAGAGAAAGAAACAGAAATCCCCATAATTTGTCCCACAAAACGATTCGCCATCGAAGCCAGCAAAGTAACCCAAAGACGTCTCTTCGAAAAAGCCGTGCCCGCGGTCAACCCGAGGTTTAAGGTCTTCAACCCGAAAGGCTACAGAAGCACAGCAGACGTGAAAAAAGCCCTTTACATATGGTTAAACGTGTTGGGCGACCAAGCGGTAGTGAAACCAGATGTCCCAGCAGCGGGAAAAGGAGTAGGCGTCTGGGGAGACCACTTCACCATCCGAGAACAACTCTTCGACCACTTCATGGCAAACTACCAACATGGACAAGTGATTGTGGAAGAGAAAATCGAGGGTGAAGAATCCAGCTTTCAAGCCTTCTGCGACGGAAAAAACCTCGTCGCCCTGCCCGAAACTCGAGACTACAAGAGAGCCTTCGACGGTGACGAAGGACCAAACACGGGTGGAATGGGCTCCTACAAAGACAAGGGCGACTTCCTACCCTTTATGACAAAGGAAGACCGAGAAAAGGAGATAGAAATCGTCAACAAAATCTTCAACATGATGAAAAAACAGGGAAACGGCGATGAGCTGAGAGGTGTTCCTTTTTACGTTGCCTTTATGCATTCGGCAGAAGGACCCAAAATATTGGAGAACAACAGCCGACCCGGCGACCCAGAGATAATGAACATACTGCCACTCCTCAAGGATGATTTTGTAGACGTTTGCTTCAAGATGATTGAGGGCAACTTGACGAAGGTGGAGATAGAGAAAAAGGCGTCGGTTGTGACCTACAAAGCACCACCGTCCTATGGCGGATACGTGGACACGTTTCTTGACAAAGTAGACAAAAGAGAAATCGGCAAGCCTGTAAGGTTGGAAGAAGCCCAGAAGCTTGGAGATAGCGTCAGAGTCTATCCCGCCGGGGTGGAACTCAGAGACAGTGAAGTCTATGCCCTTGCCTCCAGAGCTGTTGCGGTCGTCGGCACCGCTGACGCTATCAGAGACGCTCGGGAACTTTCGTTAAGGGGCATTAAGGCTGTGGAGGGCGGTGCCCTCTGGAACCGAAACGACATAGCCTCCAGCGAACACGTTCAAAAGAGCATTGACCACATGGACAAGCTGAGGCGCAAGAACAAGTGAAGGAAGCAAAGCGAGTTTTCATAACAGACTGCGAAGGCCCTGTTTCGAAAAACGATAACGCCTTCGAGCTAACACGCCACTTTGTCCCTGAAGGCGAGAAGTTCTTCACCCAAATCAGCAGGTACGACGACGTCCTAGCAGACATCGTCAAACGAGACGGATACAAAGCGGGCGACACGTTGAAGCTAATCGTCCCCTTCCTCAAAGCCCACGGAGTCACCAACAATAAGATGAGGGAGTTTTCGACTCAGAACATCTTTTTAATGCCGGGAGCCAAGGAAGCTCTGCAACTTATAAAAAGTGAAATGCCAAGCTTTATCGTGAGCACCAGCTATGAGCATTACCTTCGTGCGTTGTGCGAAGCGTTAGACTTTCCTTACGACAACACGTACTGCACGCCGCTAAACATCGACGCTTACCTCATGAGCAATGAAGAGCGGGAGAGGCTTGAGAGGTTTAGGCGAGAGATAAGTGCGATGCCTTTGATAGAAATTCCCGAAGGGGCAGAGTCGCTGCAAGATTTGTCCGAAAAAAGTCAGCAGGCGGTTGAGCGGTTGGACGAGATTTTTTGGCGGGAAATCATGCAGGGAGAGTCAGGTGCCATGCTGAGAGGGGTCAATCCTGTAGGAGGGGTTGAGAAGGCGAGGGCGGCGAGGAAGATTGCCGAAGCGGCAGAGGTCAATCTGAGCAGCATGATGTACGTAGGCGACAGCATCACAGACGTGGAATGTTTCAGACTGGTCAGAGAAGAAGGTGGCGTCACAGTTTCTTTCAACGGCAACGCTTACGCTGTTCGCGAAGCCGAAATCGCGGTTCTCTCGACAAACGCCATAGTAGTCGCAGTCATTGCCGACGTCTTCAACAGACTTGGCAAAGAATCCCTTTACAGTTTGGTAGACAATTGGGAATACACGAGCTTGAAAGACTACAATGTGAACTCGTTGCTGCTGGAAAGACTACGAGGAATCTTCACGGAAGGATTGCCCAAAGTCAGCAGAATCACAGAGCAGAACGCTAAGAAGCTTGCTTCCGAAAGCAGTGCCTTCAGGAAGCTCGTTAGGGGAGAACAAGTGGGAGGATTGGGTTGAGTTGCGCTCAAGCTTATTTGTCCTCATTTATAGAGGTGTAGAGTATGAAAGTGGAAGTTGAAGACACGTATGCAGAGGCTTTTGAGGGAATCTACTGCAGAGTAATCATCACCGCTGACGACGAAGAGGTCTTGCGCAGTGCTGCAGAAGACGCAACGGCGACGCCCTCGATAGTCATCGGCAGGGTTGAAGGCGGAATCGAGAAGTGGCTAAACACCAAAGAAACACCCGATGGTCGCCGAGGAGCGATCCTGCAGTTTTGGGGAGGCATCGATGAAAAAAAGCCTATGCAAAGCTCGTTAGAGAAGCTTGAAGCTGAACTATCCTACCGAATCAGACAGGACATTCTCGTGAAGCCCTTCACAGCCCTCTTCGACGCATTACCAAATCCTCTGGGAAAATTGGATATGATGGAAAGGGTTGGGCATTGCGGGGATGGTTTTGAATGGGAAGAAAAACGCTACGGCAGAAACGTCATTGTCGTTCCCCTCATGGTGCCCGACTTCGTCATAGAGAGGCAGTTGGGTTATGCGAAGGGCGTCATGGGTGCGAATTTCTGGTACATGTGCGAGACTAGAGAAGCGGTTATGGCTGCTGGAAGAAAAGCTCTGGAAGCAATCGGAAAAGTTGAAGGAGCAGTCGCACCCTTCGGCATATGCTCAGCAGGCTCGAAGCCAGAGACCAAATTTCCAAAGATAGGACCTACGACCAATCATCCCTATTGTCCCTCGTTGAAAAAAAGACTCGGCGGCGCGTCAAAAGTTCCCGAAGGTGTGCGTTTTATTCCGGAAATCGTGATTAACGGCGTTTCGTTGGATGCGGCGAGGGCAGCGATGAAAGCTGGAATCGAAGCGGTGCGGAGTGTAGAAGGGGTTCGCGTGATTTCTGCGGGCAATTATGGTGGAAAGCTGGGTAAATACAAGATTTGGTTGAGAGAAGTCGTATAGCGTCAAGCATATGGGAACACTGTCCCATTCGAGAATGCCCGTTCTTGCAGCGTCAACGCGTTGTTCAGCCAACTGGTTCTCTGCTTAAACTCTCATAAAACACGAGAACACACTTCGGACACAGCTGAAGGCTTGCAAGCGTCTGCCTCGTCTCCCCCACGTTACTGACATGAGTGCCGAGCGCCTTGAGGAAAATCAAACAGTTTCAGCTGGGTCTCCCAGAAGTCTTGCTGTTTTTCTTCGTGTAACTTAAATATGGCAATCCTCAAATTCTTCCTCTTGTCCACTATGCGCATAAAAGGATAGTTACCTAGAATGACGGTTACAGAAGAAGACGAATCCGAACCCCTCACCAATTCTTCTACGCCTAAGAAGCAGTATGAATGCTTAGAAGACCTTCCAGGCGTCGGACCAGCCACCAGCCAAAAGCTGAAGGAAATGGGCTTCCACACCGTCGAATCCCTCGCCACCGCCACTGCCCGCGAACTCGAGCCCGCAGGCATAAGCGAAAAAAAAGCCCTCGACATCATCCGCCTCGCCCGCAACGCCACCAGCATCTCTTTTATACGGGCTGATGAGTTGCTCAAACAACGCCAAAACATCCTACGCTTAACCACGAACAGCAAAATCCTCGACGAACTATTAGGCGGCGGCCTCGAAACCCAAACCATCACAGAATTCTACGGAGAATACGGCAGCGGCAAGAGCCAAGTATGCCACCAACTCTGCGTCAACGTCCAACTCCCACCCGAACGAGGCGGACTGGACGCAGGCGCATTATACGTAGACACTGAGAACACGTTCCGCACCGAACGCCTCGTCGCCATGGCACAACACCTAGGCTTAGACCCGCAGCAGGTAGCCAGAAACGTCATCGTAGCCGACGCCTACACCAGCGACCACCAAATCTTCCTCCTCGAAAACGCCGACCAAATAATCAAAGAAAACAACATCCGCCTCATCATAGTCGACTCCCTCACCGCCCACTTCCGCAGCGAATACGTAGGAAGAGAAACCCTCGCCCTACGCCAACAAAAACTCAACAAACACATGCACAAACTCATCCGCCTCGCACGCGCCTTCAACACCGTAGCCGTAGTCACCAACCAAGTGATGGCTAAGCCCGACGTATTCTTCGGCGACGCCGTCCACCCCATCGGCGGACACATAGTCGGCCACACCAGCCACACAAGGGTTTACCTACGCAAATCCGCCCGAGGACCAGTACGCATAGCCCGCCTCGTCAGCAGCCCCTACCTCCCCGACGGCGAAGGAGTCTTCAAAATCACCCAAAACGGCGTAGAAGAAACAGACGAAGCCGAACGCCGAGGCCGATAAACCCATGACCATACCAAAAGCCCTCATAACCCGATACTTCCAACTCATCAACAACCGCCAATTCACCGAAGCCCAACGCGAGCTACAACGCATAAAAGAAAAAATCCCCAGAACCGAATGGAACCGAGGCTACTACCGAGCCCTCCTCGGCATGCTCCTCGCTCAGAGGCACAACGGCAACCAGTACACTTTCCTCTCAAACATCAACCCCAACGACAAACAAGCCCTAAAACAACACAAGAACGAATTCCAAAAACACGTCCAAAGCCGCTTCGCCGAAGACTATGACCGCGGCTACTTCTCAGCGTGGCATGACTACACACGACTGCTAATCCAAACAACAGACGAAACCAAACCCCAACCACCGAACCCGCAGGGACAGACGAGCCTAGCCCAATACGCCGAACCTACTAAGGACTCTGAGTAACGTTAAAAACCACGCTGGAAGACTGCAGCCAACCTAACACTGACTCCTGATTCTGACCCTCAACCGTCTCATTCTCAAAGTTTCCACCCAACTGGAAAACGTAGTTTCCAGGAGCCAACAAAGCCATCCTAAAGCTACCCGACGCAGTAGTCACGTTCTGAACCACACCGCCCCCAGCGCTATGTGCAGCCACCCAAAACGTCCGCCCCTCAGCCAACTCCCCACCAACGTAAATGCTCACCGAAACCGACGGCAAGAGCAGAGAAACAGCCAAGATCCACGAAACAACCCACGCAAAAAAGTAAATCCCGATTCCGTGGGTTATGAGCTTAGACTTCTTCTCAACCGCTCCAAAAAACTTGAGCTTGATGATGTAGTAGGTGGCGACGTAGAAGAGCAACGCAAACGACACCCCCGTCAGCAAGGTGTAGATGTTGGTGAGCTCGCTCGTAGCCGAGAAAAACAAGTAGACCGCGCACAGAACTCCGATGACCATCCCTAAGCCGGCGCGACCCCAATAGATCATGTTTAATGGCTTCACAGACACACCTTCGACGGAGCCGTTTTTCTTATACATTCAGCGACTCCCAATTTAAGGTTTTGACCATTACAGAGCATTTTCGGGTTGCGGAAAAGCTAAAAACCGAACCGAGCAGACTTTCAAGCATGGAACTCGTCATCCTGGGCTCGGGAGGAGCAACCACTATTCCAAGACCCGGCTGCAACTGCAGAGTATGCGTTGAAGCGAGGGTTAAGGGAATTCCTTACGCCCGTTCAGGTCCCTCGATGTTTGTTTCAGACATAAAGCTGTTGTTTGACACGCCAGAGGAGTTGGCTGTGCAGCTGAACAGGGAGGCGGTAAACAGGGTGGACTATGTGTTCTACACTCATTGGCATCCAGACCACACATTGGGCATGAGGGTCGTTGAGAGGATGAACATGTTCTGGCTAGGAAGGATAGTTAGAGGACAGGAACCAGTTAAGAGGGTTAAGGTTTGCGCTTTGGAGAAGGTTATGGAGGATTTGAGGGCGATTAAGAACAAGCATGGCTCCTTCCTAGATTTTTACGTGAAGATGGGGTTGTTCGAGACCGTGGAACTGGAGAGTGGGAAGCCCTTCAAAGTAGGAAGGCTTGAGATAGTTCCCTTTGAGGTGTTGACAGATGATGGTGAAACTTCGACAGTTTTCCTCATAAAGGAGAATGGAACAACGGTTGTCTATGCTCCGTGCGACGTTAAACCCTTCCCAAGGAGTCGTCAGCTGCAGAAGCCAGACTTGTTGATAATGGGTGGCTTCTTTCCAGAGGGACCTCTTAAAGAGGGCATAAAGATTCCAGAAGAAAATGTGCTGAGGCGGGAACTGTATTCGTTTACGGAAATTTTGAAGCTTGTTGAGGAATTAGGCGCCAAGAAAACTGTGCTGACACATATAGAGGAGGAATGGGGAAAATCCCACGATGATTATGCTATGATTGAAAAGAAATATGAAGCTTACAACATTAGGTTCGCCTATGATGGAATGAGAATCAAACTGTAGGAGTGCACAACGTTATTCCACGACTAAAAAAATCCACGAGGAAACTATACCTTTTCAGGAAAGCTTTAGTCTAACGGTTTCTATTCTCCAATTATATCTGCCTCCGTCCCACTCTTTATAGTGGGGGAGGTGAAAAAAGAATGAGGAAGCTCGTAGTCGGGCTAATGGGCTTAGCTCTTATGTCAGTTTTGTTTTTCTATCCAGTGAGGGCTCAGCTAGCTGGAGATATCGACGGAGACGGGGATGTAGACCTAAATGACGCGGTTGCACTACTTGTCGCTTACCAAACTGCAGAAGGCGACGAGCATTATAACCCGAAGGCTGACTTAGCACCTCAATACGGGCGGATAGATTTATACGACGCCGTAACGTTGCTTGCCCAATATGGGCAACGCGAGTAACTATTGGCAGATTGAGTGATATTGGAGTTGGGATAATGAATGATGCGGAAATTGGTTGGATAAAACTTTACCCCAACCAACCAATTATGGACGACCGTAAACGGTTCCTGGCGCACGCGCCCCCATTTTTCTTAACTCGGAGTTCTAATGGGTGAAAAGTTTCTTAAGCTTCAGTAGTGTAATATTGTTAATAGCAAGCATTGTTTCGTGGAGATTAGTGTATGCCTTCATTGAAAAAGAAGAATGTTCAAAAGAAGAAGAAGCATTCGGCCAAAGTTGGGAAATGACGCAGATTTCATGTTCTGTGTTCATGCTGGCCTTTGTCGTTCATCTGGCGCGCCGTTAGCGAGGTTAATCTATTCAAAGTGGAAGATAGTAACCGCAGGCATAAGAAAATGATGACGATGACGCGCTGGTGGGACTTAACCCTCTCATGGGTGGAATTGTGTCTTCCGCAACTCCCCTTTTTCTATAGCTTTCGGAATAGATGCTTTGAACGAGTGCGCATTGAAAGATGCGCTTTTGGCAATTTTCTTACTAGTTGCATGAAACCAATGAGCGCTTTATACTTAAGAACCAAATTCTCCATGTTCTGTTGATCGCTTCTGACAGTAAAATCTGAATAAATTGTATCTCTGCAGGCGTGGCCAGCCAGTCTTTGCATAGATCAGTTTTTCCGGATTTTTCTGGAGCCAGTTCATCATATGGAAGAAGCTCTTTGCCTTTTTCTCGTCTCTCTCTTTTATTGGTTCATAACCCAGGTTTCTGATTTCGTCAAGGTATGCTATCTCCGTCAGCCTCTGCGGTTCTCCGGTGACTGTGATTCTGCTGACTTGGCTGTCGCCATACATCTCTCTTAAGCGATTTACGGCTTCGTCGAAGATGTAGCCTTTGCAGATTTGAATTTGTTCGTCTTTCTTGATTTGGAGTTTACTCAACAGCTGAAACACGACTTTCGAAGCCTGCTTCAGATACTCTTTTGATCGGAATCGCGGATATCTGAAGTATTTCACATCCAAGATGTCGTATTTGAATTCCAGAGTCTCGGAGCGAAAGGCGCCTATGACCACGCCAAAAAGTAGGTCGCCTATGCCTGCATCGTCAACGATTATTGTCAGCTAATTCCATCCCCCTGTGTAAGAGATAAATGAACCATACGCACGTTTGTGAAAACGCCTTATATTGTTTGTTTCTCGGATTTCTTGTCCTTTGTGCACACGTGATATATTATTCTCCCAAAAAAAAG
>CAZJAQ010000059.1:0-8421 GCA_964544285.1 uncultured Candidatus Bathyarchaeia archaeon | reverse complement strand
AGTTGTTTTAGGCATCATTTCAACAGCGAGAATAGCGAATCGCTCACCTCTCAACCGCATCTGATTCCTAACTTGATGAATGAATGATCTATCCCAACCGCTGCTGTTCTTCTTTGATTCTACAAGGATTTTGTGACCTAGATTTGATCCATTGAACCTAGGTACTGCCAGAATGTCAATTTCTCCCGAATGGCCTAGATGCTCACATTCATCTTCAGGATAAAATTCTCTGAGCTCTTGAAACAAGTCGAGTTCGCCTCGATCTCCCTTTTCCTTGGGAACCTTTTGGAAGCGCAGTAGCTCTTCAAGCAAGGGCAGTGTTGAGGGTATCAATTGCGCTAGCAACTTCATCTGTTCAGGTTCAGGAAAGCCTGTTTTGCTAAGAGCTTCTTTGAACTTTGTCGTCAGTTCTTTTTCGATCTCGTCGATGTTCTTTTTTGTTATGTTTTCAAGTCGATCTCCAATAACTTGAATTGCCTCAGACATGTCTTTGCTTGTTGGAGCATAGCTTCTGAGAGTTTCAAATTCCCTTGACAGTACCTCTTGAAGTTCGGTAAACTTTTCCATCAGATCAAATCTTACACTTTCTGGCAGTTTCTCCACGGTTCTTGGAAGTGACTCTGTCAAGATCTGGATAGGTCGAAGGGCTTCATTAACCTGCTTCTGAATGTTCTCGAGCATGATCTGGGATAATCCTTCGATTGTTTTCTTGGAGTCCGCAGAGTATTTGAGCTCAGGGATTTGAGTCCATACTATCCTGCCTAGCGAGACTATTTCATTCAGATTCCCTTCGTTTGAACGTGTCCGCAAGAACTGCAGGTTTATGTCGTCAATACAGTATTTAACCGGTTTAGCACTGCATAGGGGGCATAACGCATCCTTAAAACTCAATGTTCCTTGCTTCCTCCGGCGTAAGCTCATGGAATTTAGTGTAGTTGGGAATGAAGAACATGAGAATGCCTTCATTGCAGCTTTTCTCCAAGACAGAAAACTTGTAGACTTTTCCTAAAACTAGCCTTTCGACCATTTGAACGTTTTCATTCCAGAATAACACATGACCGTTTCGTAAACCATTTGCTGTGGCGACAATGAATCTTGCTTCGCCAACGCGTAATTTCATGGAGTTGTGTTCTATGGTTTTTGGGAAGGTGAGGTCGACACATTGTGCTATATTTTCACAAACTTGCATCGTGCGCTGCTCCTATCATTGTAGTAATACTCTATGAATCAAGTAGACAATTCTTAAATATAAACATTTTTCTACTATAGCTCGGTGCATTTGAAGCAAAAAAGTAAAGAATTCTCAGAATATCTAGAGAGGTCAAGAGCTATTCGAACTTTGTTATGTTTGTTGACTGCTAAGAATAAGGGATTGGATGAGCTTCTTAGCGACATAGGGGGCTCTAAAAGCACGGGAATGGCCCGAATAGATGAGCTAATCCGGCTGGGCCTAGTGATGAAAACGGCAAGCCAAACTGAAAAGCGTAAGATGCTTTATTGTTTAAATGAAAAAGGCAAAAGAGTTGCCGAACAAATCCAACAAATAATAGAATCCGTCGAACAGTGAAAAGAAATTACCTAATTATTGCGAAACGAAAATGCAAATAATTGTCACTTAGGTGTTGCATATGTATCCTCCCAGAAACTTATAATTGAGTTTTTTACATATTACTAGTGGCAATTGCTGATTTGATTTAGGGTTGGAGTATCTTGGTTCAAAAGTTGAATGAAGAATTAGTTGAAGAAATTTTAAGAAAACCGAGTAAATTGTCAGAAGACCAAACTGATGCCGTGTTGTCAAAGGCGAGGTATAATCGGGTTATTGCAGGTGCTGGTGCCGGGAAAACCGAGACTTTAACGAGGAGGATTGTCTATCTCATCCTGGTTGAGGATGTGGAGCCTTCTTCTATTGTGGCTTTTACTTTTACTGAGCGGGCCGCTCAGAGTATGAAGAGTCGAATTTACCAGAGAGTGGGTGAGCTTGACGAGAGTAAGTTGGGAAGGTTGGGTGAGATGTATGTTGGGACGATTCATGCTTATGCTAAGAGGGTTCTTGATGATTATTTCAAGTTTGGGAACTACACTGTTCTGGATGAGAATCAGGAAATTGCGTTTTTGATGAGGCATGGTTGGGATATTGGGATTAATGAGTATGAGCGGAATTATTCTGAGAGTTGTCGGGTTTTTCTTAGGACGGTTAATATGGTTTGGGATGAGATGCTTGATCGGAAGAAGCTTGAGGCTAAGGCGCCTGATTTTTGTGAGAAGTTGGCGCATTATGAGTATTTGTTGGATAAGCATAAGTTGTTGACTTTTGGGAGGATGATTCTTCTTGCGGTTCAGAAGCTTCGGGAGAATCCTGACACTTTAAGCGGAGTTAAGCATCTCATTGTTGATGAGTATCAAGATATTAATCGAGCTCAGGAAGAGTTCATTCGTCTTGTTGGGAAGAATGGTGAGATATTCATTGTTGGTGATCCTCGGCAGAGCATTTACCAGTGGAGAGGTTCGGATGAGAGGTTTTTTGATTCTTTTGAGAAGACGTTCAAAGGGGCTCAGACGGTTACTATAAGGGAGAATCGCAGAAGTGGCAAAAGGATAGTGGCTAATGCTAACAAGTTTGCTGGGACTTTTGAGAAGGCTCGTTATGAGTCGATGGAGGCGACTCGTAAGGAAGATGGTTTCATTGGTTTGGTGGAAGAGGAGTCGCCTGATGAGGAAGCGGTTTGGATTGCGGATCAGATAAGGGAGTTAGTGAAAAAAAGAGGACTAAAGTATTCAGATATCGGTGTGCTTACTCGTAGTGTGAGCTTGGCTGCTGGGCCTCTTGTGGATATTTTGAAGAGGCGTAGAACTCCTTACATTGTTGGTGGAAAAGTTGGTTTGTTTAAACGTGATGAGGCGCAAGCGTTAGGGCGTATTTTCGCGTGGTTTTATGAAAGAGGATTTTGGGTAGAGGATCCTTGGAGATGGGGTGAGCAAATAACTGGTGATGATCTTCTTTGGATGGCGCTTGATTGTTGGCGTTCTGTGTATCAGTATAGGATGCCACGTGGTGTGGAGTCAAGGCTTAGGGAGATAAAGGCTGATCTCAACTCGAAGAAGTTTTCGTATGATAATTTTACGAGCATATATCAGGACGTGTTAGTTACATTGGGTTTTGGGAATTTGGTTCACACTGATCCTAATGATGCGACGATTATGGCTAACTTGGGTCGGTTTAATAATTTGTTGACTGATTATGAGACTGCCAATCGGGTTGGTGGGAGGACTCCTCATTGGAAGGAGGATTTGAAGGGGCTTTGTTGGTTTATGAATAGTTATGCTGCTTGGGCGTATGAGGAGCAGCCGGCTGAGGATATTCGTGGTGTTGATGCGGTTCAGATTATGACTGTGCATCAGGCTAAGGGGTTGGAGTGGCCTGTGGCGTTTTTGTTTTCTACTGTTGATGGTAGGTTTCCTTCCAAAATGGTTGGGCGTACGCTTAATTGGTGTGATATTCCACGAGATATGTTTGATGCGCGTAGGTATGAGGGCGATTTGGAGGATGAGAGAAGGTTGTTTTATGTGGCGATTACTCGTGCTAGGGACGCTTTGATTGTCAGTCATTTTAGTCGGTTGAAGAAAAGTATGAGCAGAAGTCGCTTTATAGATGATTTGGATTTTGGTGCTGTTACGCCGCTTAAGAAAGCTAAGCTCCCTAGTTTTCCAGTTGGAAAGTTGGAGGCTGTGGATAGTATGTTGACTTTTTCTGCGAGTGAGATTACTGCGTATTTGAGGTGCCCTTACATGTATTTGTTGAGAAATATCTATGGGTATCAGCCGGAGCTGGATGAGGCTATTGGTTTTGGTAAGGGTGTTCATTATTGTTTGAGGAGGGCTGTTGAGCTTCTTAAGAGGGATAAGGAGCTTGGGCCTATCACTGCTGCTGTGAAGGCTGTGGATAACGAGTTTTTTATGCCGTTTGCTGGTGGTGATGTTTTTGAGAGTTATAAGAAGGGTGCGCGTAGGAGTGTTTTGAATTATGCTAAGGGTTTTGGTGACGATTTGAGGCAGAGTAGTGAGGTTGAGTATAGGATTGAGTTTCCTATTCATAGTGCGACGGTTACGGGGAGGATTGATGTGTTGGGTGATAGGGAGGTTAGGGATTATAAGACGTTGGATTATAAGGAGGTTGAGGGTTCGGTGAGTATGGGTGAGGCTGAGATGCAGGTTAGGTTGTATGCGGCTGGTTTGAAGAGTGTTGGGAGACAGGTTAAAGGCGGTTCGATTGCTTTTTTGAGTAGTGATTCTTCGAAGGTTGTGCCTGTTGATGTTGCCAGTTCTGATGTGGATAAGGCCATAAAAGGTGCTGAGAGGGTTGTGGAGAGTATAAGGAATAAGCGGTTTAAGCCGAATCGTGGGGAGCATTGTGAGAAGTGTGATACGAGGGAGATATGTCGGTGGAGGAAATAGTGTGGCGATGAACAAGATGGAGAGTAGTCGTGAGAAAGTTAGGCGTTTGTTGAGGGAGCTGTTTCAGTTTGATGCGCAAGATTTGGATTTTGGGATTTACCGTGTTTTGAATTTTAGAAGAAAGGAAATTGAGCGGTTTATTGAAAAGGATTTGATTGAGGCTGTTGAGGCGGAGTTTAAGGAGTATGCTAAAGCCGGCATGGTTGAGTTACAGAGAGAGGTTGAGAGGCTTAAGGCGGAGATTGTTCGTGATTTTGGTGAAGGAACGATTGATGAGCAGGGGCGAGTTAGGAAGCATGAGGATGCGCCGAAGATTCAGGAGTATGTGAAGAAGGTTGAGGAGTTAAAGAGTGCTGAGGTTTCTGAGGCCCAGATGAACGAGGTTTTCAATCATGTTTACGAGTTTTTCTCGAGGTATTATGACAAGGGAGATTTTATTTCTAAACGGAGGTATGGTGGAAGGGAGAAGTATTATGTTCCTTATAATGGTGAGGAAGTGGTTCTTCATTGGGCGAATAAGGATCAGTATTATGTGAAGACTGCGGAGTATTTCAGAAACTATAGTTTTAAGACACGTAATTATCGAGTCAACTTTTTGCTCAGGGAAGTTGAGGAGGAAGTGAACAATGTTGTCGGAGAGAACAAGTATTTTGTTCTTTGCGACTCTGATGCTGTCAAAATTGATGATGAGAAGAGGGTTGTTGAGGTTCACTTTGAGTATAGAGCGCTTACAGACGAGGAAAAGAAGAGACTTGGAACCAGAAATGTTCAAGAGGCGCTTGTGTTAGCCGCGGTAGATAAGATATTTTCTGAAACAAGCAGTAGTCGTGTGGTCAGCGAGCTTAGAGTAAAGGTGGATGAGGAAAAGACGGCTCTCGAAAAACACTTAACTGGTTATGTCAGGAGAAACACGACTGATTACTTTATTCATAAGAATCTTAAGGCGTTTTTGGAGAGGGAGCTTGAGTTTTACATAAAGAACGAAGTTGTGGATTTGGACGAGCTGGAGAATTTGGATGAGAGGGGTGTGCGTATTGCCAGGGCGAAGGTTAAAGCGATTCGTGAAATAAGCAGAAGAATCATCGAGTTTTTGGCTCAGATTGAGGATTTTCAGAAGGTGCTTTTTGAGAAGAAGAAATTTGTTATTGGAACGGAATACGTCATAACTTTGGATAGAATCAAGGAGTATGTGGGAGAAGAGTTCCTCGAAAGCATCGTCGATGAGATTTTGGAAAACGCTAAGCAGCTGGAAGAATGGAAAGAGTTGTTAGATATTGAAGTTAAGAACAAAAAGGATTTGATTGAGAAGCAAACGATTGATGGGAAAGATTGGAAGAAATTGCCGATAGATACGCGACATCTTCGCCAAGAGGTCAAGGCTCGTCTGTTAGATGAACTATGTAAACATAATGATCTCGATGAAATCCTCGATGGGATTCTGATAAAAAGCGAGAATTTCCAAGCATTACGACTTCTGCTGCAAAAATACAAAGAACGGGTCAAGTGTATTTACATTGATCCTCCATATAATACCGGCAACGACGAATTCCTCTACAAAGATAACTATCAACATTCAAATTGGATTGCCATGATGAGTGATCGGTTGAGACTGGCATTTGATCTGTCGTACCTTTCAGGTACAATTGGCGTCAGTATTGACAACAATGAGCTTGACGAATTGCTGAAGGTCTTGGATCTCATATTCCGAAATCGGCGTGCTATAGTCACAGTAAAAAGGGGATCGGTCACAGGGCCAAAGGTCATTAATCCTGGGGTAGTAAACGTTTCTGAATATCTTGTCGTCTACTCAAAAAGCGACACAGATTGGCAACCCAACAAAGTTTACAGAGAAAGAAAACGAGACACAAGGTACAATAGTTACATCATCAACCGAGACAAAGACACGTCGCAATGGAAGTTCATATCTCTACTTCAAGCATTTGCAGATTTTAAGGGAATACCGCGAAATCGCATCACTAAAGTACTCGGAAAGGAATTCACGAAGCAGCTTGATCAATTTGTGTTTGACCATGCAAACGCCGTAGCGAGAACTGCAGCGCTGGATGACGACAAAATAAGCAAGGACGCAAGAGAACTCAAAAGGAAATCCAAGGAAGACCCTGAGACTATTTATCATTTCCAGCGACAGAAATTCGAAGATTGGTATATAGTTAGAGGCGAGCGAATTCTATTCTATTCCGACCGAGTAGTTCGAATAGGAGACAGAGTTGTTCAGGGTGAACTTGTAACAGACATATGGGATGACACGCTTCCGAATGATCTCCACAACGAAGGCGGGGTCACTCTGAAGAAGGGAAAGAAACCTGAGAAGTTAGTGGGCCGTCTCATCGAGCTTGCTACGAATCCAGGAGACTTGGTATTAGATTTCTTTGTGGGTACAGGAACTGCATGCGCTGCAGCACAGAAAATGAGGCGTAAATGGATAGGTGTGGATATGGCTGATTTCTTTGACTTACTCCTTGTTAGACGTTTAAAGAAAACCTTGAATGGTGAACAGTCTGGCATCTCTTCTGCGACCAGTTGGAGAGGTGGTGGCTTTTTCAAATATCAGACTCTTGAACAATACGAAGACACTCTAAGCAATATTGTCTTCATGGAAAAAGACAAAATGATTCAAGAAACATTGGACGAATTCGGAGACTACTTGCTGCGATACATGCTGGAATTTGAAACGCGGAACAGCCCGACAAGACTCAACATGGAGAAATTTCAAACACCCTTCGACTACAAAATAACAGTAACCACCAGCGGCGAAAAAAGACTCGCAACAGTCGACCTTATTGAGACTTTCAACTACTTGCTCGGCATCAATGTAGAAAAATCCCGGCTATTCAACGATGGGGAACGAGAATACCGTTACATCCTTGGGAAACGAAGAGAAGAAGACATCGCCATCATATGGCGTAACACAGCAAACGTCGATCTCAAAAGAGACAAAGAATTTGTAGAAAACACAATACTGACCGTAACAAAACCCGACCGCATCTTCATCAATGGAGATAGCCTGATCGAAAAAGCCGAACCTATCGAACCCGAATTCAAAAGATTAATGGGAGCCTAAACACGCCTTGCCGGCCAAAATCAAAGTTAAACAAGCAGGCAAGTTCAGGCTTGAAGACCATCTTCTCCTTGCCAAATTCATGGCTAACAAGCTCGGCATCAGCAGACTGTCAGAAATCAAAGACTTCAAAGACACACCAGAAGAATTCGACGCCGAAGGCAGAAGCCACGTGTTCCACGCATTCCTAATCAGACCAGGCAACACCATACCCGAAGACAAACTCAAACAATACGACGACAACATCAGAAAACACTTCGAAAACTGGAAAAAAAGAAGAAAACAAAACCTCACCCTCAAATACTTCCAATACCTCGCCCTACTCTCAACCGAAATATTTCTCGACAACTACTTCAACAACCCAACACAATTCCTAGAACAAATAAACAACTGGATAATAGAAAAAACCGAAGAACTCTGCTCAGGCATAGCCCTCGACGACATATTCGGCAACATAAACAAAATAGCCTACTGGATGGCAACCGGCTCAGGAAAAACCATGATCATGAACATAAACTACTGGCAATTCATACATTACAACAAAGGACCACACAAAATAAACTACGAAAACATCATACTCATAACACCATCCGACGAAATGTCAAACCAGCACCTCGACGAACTAAAAACAAGCGGCATACCCGCCACCCTCTTCCAAGGGGACACAGCCGGATACTTCGGCATAGAAGACAAAAACATCGTCAAAGTGCTAAGCATACACAAACTCAAACTCCCAGAAGACAAAAAAGGCGAGGGCATAACCATAGACGTGTCAAGCCTCGGAACCAAAAACCTCGTCTTCGTAGACGAAGGCCACAAAGGACAAACAACAGAAGACATGAAATGGAAACAAACCCGCGACTGGCTAGTCAAAGACACAGGCTTCA
>CAZJAQ010000058.1:0-8497 GCA_964544285.1 uncultured Candidatus Bathyarchaeia archaeon | reverse complement strand
TAGCGGGGGGTTGATTTGAACAACCGATCTCTGGGTTATGAGCCCAGCGGGTTAAACCTGGCTACCCCACCCCGCTGCACTTCCAACTCAATACTGAGGCATGCTTTAAATGTTTTGAGGCACACCAATGCGAAAAACATTATAACACCGACCAGCCCTCATCTTAGCCCGGGCACAAACTTGAAAGAATCACACATCCGCCAGCTATTCGACCCGAAACTTGAAAACCCCATCCTAGTAGAAGGGCTCCCAGGCTTCGGAAACATAGGAAGAATCGTAGCCCGATCCCTAATCGAATACAGCGAAGCAAAACTCTTCGCAGAATACTACTCACCATCCTTCCCAGACTACGTCAACGTCAACAAAGACGGAATCTGCAGCCCTCCACACTACAGGTTCTATGCACCGACGACAGAAGAAAAGCCGAGCACAATCATCCTAACCGGCAACGCGCAACCCTCCATGGACGATGTCGTCGCCCACTACAAAACATGCGAAGAAATCCTCGACTTCGTCCAGAAACTAGGATGCAACTTCGTAGTCACAGTCGGAGGCGTACCTGTCTCTACTCAAAGAAAAGACGTTTACGTAGTCGCCACGTCGAACGAGTTGGCCGCAGAGATAATGGAGAAAGGCGGCATCATCTACGGGAAGGGCAGGATTCTAGGAGCCACGGGGCTGTTGTTAGGCTTAGCTAAGGAGCGGGGGATGAACGGGTTCTGTCTTCTGGGCGCGACTGCAGGATTACGGTCCGATAAGGACGCAGGACTCGCAGTCTTCCAATTACTCTTGAAAGTTTTCAGGAAAGAACTTCAGCAGGAGCCGCAGAGAACGAAGGAAAAAGGTTAATAGTAAAGCTTCGAAGTATGTTTTGCCAGATGGAGGAGACTCTCCGTGAAAGCAGTCGGCAGGCTTGGAAGAAAAGAAGTAAAACAAATGTTCTACACCGTTCTAGCCGCGTTGCTCTGTTTCATTGGACCAACCTACCTCATAACCGTGGTGAACAACTTTGTTCCCCAAACATACGCGGTGATTGCAGGGTTTGTCTGCTTCCTCGTCGGAATCGTCTTCATCCTAAAACTCGTCAAAGAATAAGGCAACGTTTCTGCAAGCAGGAAAAAACTCGGCACTCATCTTATTTCTCCCTCACGAACAGCAACAACGCGATTGCAGAACAGGCAGAGATGAAGGAGAAATAGAAGGGAGCATGTGCCCCGAACTGCGTCCACAAGATTCCCGCAATTACAGAGGCTGGCAGAGCGAAAAGTCCCACGACAAGCTGATAAGCGCCCAGCACGCTGGCTCTGTATCTTTCGGGTGCGAGTTCTGAAACAAAGGCTTTCTGGACTGGCTCGGCAGCTGCTCGGTGTAAGCCATACAGAACAAACAGTAACACGAGTCCCGCTAGAGAGCTTACATAAATGAAACCCCAGCATAACGCACCCCAAAAAACAAAAGACAACGCTAAAACTGCTTTTCTACCCACCATGTCAGCCAGTTTTCCAAAAGGCAGCGACATGAGAGAAGCAACTACAGTGAAGATTAGGTAGAAGACCGCCACGTCGGGAATTTGGAAAAGAGTAAAAGGAATCTTGAAACCCGAAAAATCTGCATATACAAGCAGAAAGGAGTAGCTAAAAGCGCCGAGAGCAAAGATGGCGCTTAGGAAGAGAAACAGCTTGAGGTTAAAAGTCAGATCCTTCAACGAAAGACCCTTGAAAAGCTTTCCCGTCTTCTTGTCCTTAATGAAGATGAGAATAAGTAACGCACCGATTAGAGAAGGTATTGACGCGAGCAAGAATAGGTTGGTGTAGCCCAAGACGCTGAAGAATAAGATTGACGTGGTTATGCCGCACACAGCGCCCAGATTGTCCATCGCCCTCAGCAACCCGAAGTTTCTTCCGCGGTTTTCCCGAGTAGAAACGTCCGCAACTATTGCATCGCGGGGCGCTCCTCTCATTTTCCCGAAACGGTCTAAAACTCGAAACGGGATTAAATGCTGCCAAGCGGCGGAGAGGGCGTAACCTACTCTCGACGTTGAACCGAACAAGTATCCTGTCCAGATGAAGACTTTTCTCCTTCCCACTCTGTCAGAAACGTATCCCGAGAGAGATTGTGAAATGGATGCTATGGCATCGCCTAACCCGTCAATCAGACCCAAAACAGCCATGTTTGCGCCTGAGAACAGCACCACGAACGTGGGCCAGAGAGGGTATATAATGTCCGAGCCGAAGTCGTTTAGAAAAGAAGCGATAGAAAAGACTGCCAAGTAGGTTCTGCTCTTTTCATCTCGGTTGTCAGTCATGCGTCATCTCTTCTTACCCCGTGTATTATGCTTTTAAACATTACACGCTGGAACATGAAAAAAGGCAACGTATGCTAGAAGAGGCGTGTCTGTTGCAGATAATTAAGAATTAGCCATAACCTTCTTCAAAGTCTCCAAGTTGAACCTGGTGTTTGCGCAGCCATTCTTCGTAAGAGGAACCGCTTGCCCAGTCAAGCCCAAGTGTTGGAGAAAATCGCCACCCATCTTCAACTCGTGACTGCAAGCAACTCCCACGACTCCGTCGTAACCATTCTTCTTCAATATCTGAGGAACACATGAACTCCCAGCAAGCACAAAAACATCATAACCACTCTTCTCGGCTAATCTTGTTGCCTTGTTGACCATACAATCGTCCGAGCAATGTCCACAACTGTAAGATGGGATTTCCGCGTTGAAGCGTGCCTGGCAACGATTGTCCATGTACTTACGGGCACAATGAGGTAGAAGAAGAGCGCGTTTCCTAGTCTGGCGGAAATTTCGAGCTTCAGAAATGTTTCTCACGTACACGTCGACGAGGTCTTCCACAAGCGTTAAAGCGTCGGAAACATCCAAGCCCGTGATTTCTCGAACTCTAAACTTGTCAGCCAAACGTCTAGCATGACCTCCAAGCTTCTTATGGAGACCTTTCTCGTTGGCAATCGTTGCCAACTCTCTGAAGAAAGTTTTCGGTATACCTGAAAGGTCAAAGCTAAACTTGTAAGGCATAAGTCTAAGATAAACACACTACCCTTTAAGATTTAGCCCAAACAACCCCACAAACAAGGCTTACAATAAGCCTTCCTCCTCTAAAAACCCCCTCAAACACCTTTAACGCCCAATACACGCCTATTTGGAGCCTAATAGGATGGTCTAGACTAGGCGCAGAGCACACAAAGCCGGCCTCTTCAAAAAAACCAGAGCTTAAGTAGATTGATGCCCATATTAAAAGTGGTTGGGAAAGATCAAAAGGACATCTCCTTTCTCCCTCGGACAAGGTTTTTGTTACCCTCAAACTTTCCCAACCAAGAAAAAGCAATCGTGCCAGTGCTCTTCGTTGCATCAAGAGAAGACATAGTAACCTGTCTGATGTTTATGGGGCGATAAACTCTATAGTCACGATTCGTTCTAAGTTGAATGGAGACGACAAACTTGTCCCCAAGAACAACGTTGTTTATCTTCGTAACCCTAGTTGCAGTCATTCTCATCATCGCCCTACGACTAAGCCAATTTCAGTTTGGCTGGTACTACCCAGTCACCCTTGTAACCTTCATCCTTGCCATCGCCCTCTATGTCTTGCTCTCAAGAATTGCGAAGAGGCTAAGACAGAGTTCCTGACCAAAATCTTAAAACATGCGCTTATTTAACGAGAGATGGTGGGCCGGTAGATCAGTCTGGTATGATCGCCGCCTTCGCAAGGCGGAAGCCGCGGGTTCAAATCCCGCTCGGTCCACCAAAGAGGTTTAGAAGCAAAGGAAACTATCCATGCTGTACCCTAAAGAGTGGGAAGAAAAAGTAGTTCTTAGAAATGGCCAACGTGTGTTTCTACGTCCTGAGTTGGCGACCGACACTGAGATGCTGTGGGGAATGTTCTCCACCTTGTCTAAGGCGAGCTTGGACAACCTTGTAGAGCCCTTCACTCGTGAAAGAGTTGAAGGATGGACGAGCAACATAGACTACGATAAGCATCTACCCATTCTCGCGCTTGTCAAAGAGGGAAAAAGAGAACGAGTAATCGGCTCAGCAACCTTGTCCTTCCACTCAACCGAAGCCAACAGACACAAGGCAGAGCTTGGGATAACCGTACACGATGACTACCAAAACCTAGGACTCGGGACTATCATGATTAATCATCTCCTAGACATTGCTCGCAAAAAGGGATTAAAGAAAGTCTACCTTCTCGTTAACACTAGCAATAGCAGGGCAATCCACGTCTATGAGAAATGTGGCTTCAGAATCGAAGCAAGACTTGAGAAGGAACACCTTCGAGAAGGAAAGCTAGAAGACGATTATCGAATGGCAACTTTTCTCTAACAAACTTTGATAACAAGCTTAACTATCATTAACCACTTATTTAAGCAGAAATTCATACTATTCTACTGGGAGAACGATGGAACAAGAAATCATAACCAGCAGAGAAATGCGTACTCTCGAGACAAACGCCGAATACTTCGGCATCTCACTTCTACAACTCATGGAAAACGCTGGACACAGCATTGCTTCTGAAATTTTCGCTCGATTCCCACCCAAAAAAACACGTGTCGCTGTTTTCTGCGGCTTGGGAGGAAACGGTGGCGACGGCTTCGTGGCAGCCCGTCATCTTCTCTCCTTAGGCTATTCGGTGGAAGTCATAATCGCTGGTAGAACCACTGACATCACGCATGAAGCGGCACGTAAAAACTGGCTTGCCTTACAGTCTTTAAGCAGCTCCATGGTGGTTCACGAAGTCACCGATTCATCTCAAGTCTCCGAAGTTAAGGCAGAGGTCGTCATCGATGCTTTGTTAGGTATCGGGTTAAAAGGTCCCCCACGACAGCCTGTCTCGCAGTTAATTAAGATGATGAATGGGATGCAAGCTTTTCGTTTAGCTGTTGATGTTCCAAGTGGTCTGGATTCGGACTCTGGTGAGGCTTTGGGTGAAGCTGTGAAAGCCGATTTGACTATCACATTTCATAGAGCAAAGCCAGGCTTGTTCAAAGCAAGAGAGCATGTGGGCGAGTTGGTGGTAAAGGACATCGGGCTGCCCAAAGCTTTCGAGGAGTTTGCTGGACCAGGCGACGTTGCCCAAGTAGTCAAGCCTCGCCTTGCAGAATCTCATAAGGGCGATTTTGGCAAGGTGTTGGTTGTGGGGGGAAGCGAAACCTATTCCGGCGCCCCATCTCTTGTCGCCCTTGCAGCGCTCCGTACTGGTGTGGATTTGGCTTACATCGCCGCTCCTGAAAAAACAGCCTACGCAATCTCTTCCACGACGCCAGACTTGATTACAATCAAACTCGAAGGCACTCACCTAAACTCTGGCAACGTTCCCCAAATCAAGCAATACCTAAAAAGGGTGACAGCTGTAGTCGTAGGTCCAGGTCTTGGGCTTCACGAAGAAACTAAGAAGGCTGTTGGAGAAGTTGTGGCTGCTACAGAAGAGACGGG
This sequence comes from uncultured Candidatus Bathyarchaeia archaeon, assembly GCA_964544285.1. Taxonomy (GTDB): domain Archaea; phylum Thermoproteota; class Bathyarchaeia; order Bathyarchaeales; family SOJC01; genus CAYGVX01. The sequence continues at coordinate 3,051 of CAZJAQ010000058.1, read as the reverse complement.
AATTCCGTTGCTGTTAGATGCTGATGGACTGAAAGCCTTCGCGGAATTCAAGCGTCCACTGCGGGTTCCGCTGGTTTTGACGCCTCACACTGGCGAATATGCCATCCTGACGGGCAAGGAGCTACCGTCCAGCCTTGAGGAAAAAGTGGAGAGGGTAAAAAAGACAGCTGCGAAACTCAACGCAGTGGTCCTTTTGAAGGGAAACACCGACACAATTTCCGATGGAAGAAGGGTTAAGTTGAATTTCACGGGTAATCCCGGTATGACTGTGGGAGGAACAGGCGACTTGCTTTCTGGAATAGTCGGTGCCTTCATGGCTCAACAAGCTGACGCCTTCGAAGCAGCGGTCGCAGGCGCATTCATAAACGGGGCTGCAGGCGACTTTGTAAAGGTCGAGAAGGGGTATCACATGGTGGCTACAGACTTGCTCGACTGGATTCCAAGGGTTATAGACAATCCGATGTCGCACATGAGGGTACGAGATAATGCCCCTTAAGGGTTTGAAGATTGTCGTTTACCATGCTAAGCAATGTGACCCTCGGAAATGCTCAGCGCTCAAACTAAAACGCCACAATCTGGTCAGGGTTGTCCATCAAGCAAGAGAGTTGCCTCGAGGGGTGGTGATTCTCAACCCTTTCTCTGCCAGAGCGTTTTCGCCAGCTGACCGTGGGCGAATTGAAGAGAAGGGTCTCGTTGCTTTGGACTTCAGTTGGAAACATGCCGATGAAGTAAAGAAGCTTCTCAGTTTGCGGGGAGTGTCGCGGTGCTTGCCCTACTTGGTCGCTGCGAACCCTGTTAATTATGGAACGCCGACTAAACTTAGCACTGTTGAGGCGTTGGCGGCTGCACTCTACATAGCACGTTTTAAGGAAGAAGCGGAGAAGCTTCTGTCGATTTTTAAATGGGGACCAGAGTTTGTGCGATTGAACGGGGAAAGGCTGGATGCTTACGCACAAGCCTCCAGTAGCGGTGAGGTTGTCGAGTTGCAGAAGGTTTTTATGAAATGATCCCTCTGATTTCGGGTAAAACGTTAGAGGCATTCCAAGAGTTTCGTTGGTGATAGTTGAATGAGGAACAAACGGGGTTTGATCTGCGTTTTTCTTCTGGTGCTTCTGTTACAGCAGTTATCATTCACACTAAACCACTCTGCAAACGTAGGCTTTGTCAAGGCGAGTGATTTTTCGATTCAAGAGGCTATTAAGGGAGCGAGGGAAGGAGACACCATTTTTGTGCCTTCAGGAACATACTATGAAAGTATAGTTGTGAACAAGACTGTGTCGCTTATCGGGGAAAATGCCGGCACAACGATCATTGATGGAACTGGGTTTGAAAACGCGATTTCTATAAAGGCTGACAACGTCAAAGTTAAAGGGTTCACAATACAAGGAAGCAGGCAACTAGGGCAGACGGGCATCAGCATACAGGATTCAGACAACAACGAGGTAAGCCACAACGTTATACACAACAATTTTTATGGAGTTCGGATACTCCGTTCTGAAAAGAGCATCGTTTCCGACAATAACTTCTCTTCGAACAGTTTTGCGATTTATCTGATGAGCCTTTCAAACTTCACCTCAATCGTCAGAAACAACATTGAGAGTGGATATTCTGGCGTTTGGTGTGAATGGTCGAATAACAACACTCTGGCTGGCAACATGATTCGCCAGTGTAGCCAATACGGATTTTGGCTCCGCAAATCTAATAGCAGTAGGATTTTCCATAACAATTTCATCGAAAACATGCATCACGCGTGGATCTTGAACTCAGTGAACTCGTGGGATAACGGGTTCGAGGGCAATTATTGGAGCAACTACACTGGTGTAGATGGGGATGGCGATGGCGTAGGTGACACATCCTACGTTATCGATGCAAGCAATGTTGATAATCATCCTCTCATGGGCATTTCCGCTGATTTTGAAGCGGATGGATATTATGTTCGTGTGATCTCCAACTCGACCGTTCGCAACTTTGGCTTCAACGTGATTAATCAAACAGCACGCTCGGTTAGCTTCAATGTTTCTGGACTAGGAGGCACAGGCTTCTGCAGAATCATTGTTCCCACTGCCTTGGGGGTTGCTCCCTTCACCGTTTTTGTCGATGGAGGGGCGCCGTTGGATTGGAAAGTCTCGCATTCTAACCCTGCGGATACCACGCTTCTCGTCAAGTATCAGCATTCAGAACGGGAAGTGACTGTAATCATGAAGTTTCAGCCAGCGGACAATCTACTCCTATATGCAGTCCTAGCAGCCCTTGTTCTATGCGTCGCTATTGCGGTGGTTGGGGTTGTAGTTTATAGAAGAAGGAAACAGAAAGTGGCAAAACGTTGAGGACCAGCATGGAGAAATTCATAGAGCTTCCTAACGCCTAGGCAAATAAATGCTTGTATCCAACCTTCTGTTCGCTATTTTACCTGCTTTCCCGGCGATGTCAACATCTGCCAAGTAATATGACACAATGCACAGGAGTAAGTGTTCTCGCCCATTTTTCTAACGCCGTCTCTTCGTCCACATCTCGGACAATGAAATTCCGTCATAACACGAACCCGAGTTTCAATTATGTTCTTCGCGGTATAAAAGGCATGCTGGGATTCTCAAGGTAGAGGAATCGAAAAGGAGAGATGCTCATTCAAAACTGTCGCAAAAGCTTAGGTATGAAAGGATGCAGACATCTTATGGTTGGATCGGGCGTTGTTGAGTCGACTAAAAAAGATCGTCTTGGCAACTGTCGAAGTTCTGCGTGTCCCCGTGATTGTTACTCTAGTGTTCGAAAACATGCTGGTGCTCTGGTTTTGGTTATGTGTTGCCTCAATGTACGGATACTATGCTATGTTAGGCTTAGTGATTTCGGAAACCCCGATAATCTATGTTGTAGCAAAAGAAATTCGGCGACGCGACAACTTGCCTCCCCGGAGTGAGGCGTTTGAGATGACAACTGAACAGATGGAAAGAGCAATCCACGAATACGAAGAAATGGTCAAGAGAAAAAGGAAAACATGATTTGTGGCAGTCAACAATGACAGTAGGTCTTTTTGGGACTGGTGTGCTGGTCGTA
>CAZJAQ010000057.1:0-8723 GCA_964544285.1 uncultured Candidatus Bathyarchaeia archaeon | reverse complement strand
CCAAGCTGGTTTACCGTGTTAGTTGTAACAGTCACTATCAACGGGATTATTATGATATAGAAGTATATGCCGAAGTCTATCTTGCCAAAGATGTACGTCGCCATTTTTGTGGCGTCAGGACCTATTGCCTCTCTCTGAACCGCCAAGGGCAGTGCCGCAAACAAGGGTAGGAAAGCCTTGTACCGCCACCTCAAGTCCATCCAGTCGTCAAGAAGCCCCATAAACCCGCCGAACAAAATGCACCCCGCCAGAGGCAGAGATGCTCCATAGTCAAAATAGTAGAGGAGAAAAAGGTAGACCACGCTAATTAGAACATATATCACGCCAAGCCCATTAGGAATTAAAGGCTTGTTTGGCTTATGCTGATCGATAGCCTTGGGAAACAATTGCCCACCCTCAGGTCGTGGGGTAGTTGATTTCGAAGAGAGCAACAAGGGCTATTAGATATACCGTCTGATCCCCAGAAGTTCCAAGCGCTGCGATTGGGGTTCCTGGTGAGACGTGGGCGATTTCGAAATATTTCAGCTGTGGCGCCGTTACAGCAGAGACTTTCGTGTTTCTTGCAGTTTGCATCAACTTGTAGATGGTTGTGTTCCTTCCTTGGTCATTCCAAGTCCACCCTGAACTTGTCGCATTTCCAAAAGTGTTGTACCGCACGACGCTACCAGTGTTAGGGTCGGCAACTTCCCATTCATGATAAAACCCAGGCACCACGGTTTGATTGGCAATTTTAGCCATCCATGTCCACTTTCCTTCGTCTCCGTACATCTGGTCTCTGCCGCTGAGGCTGTCAAATGTTGTGAAGACAAGAATGTGTGTCGGCGGTCCTTCGGGACCGTTGAACTGTTCCTTCAAGATTGTTACGGCTTGTTCTTCATTCGACATGAACACTTCGCCTATTAGCCCTATGTGTGTGTGGTTGAAAGTAGCGTTATCTGCAAGAGATGTGCGATTCCCCTTCACAGTAATCCAGTATCCATAATCCCACCAGCTGCACACAATCGCGTTCTCTAGAAGGTTTAGCTGCATCCAGTTAAGCATCTCAGTCCACTCAACCGCTGCGCTTGAAGGCTTTACTGGAACGCTTGCGGCAAGTATCGTCGGTGGCGTATACGCATGAGTATACACGCTTCCTATGCTGGCTCTGGAAAAAGGAAAAGCGTAGGTTAAAGTTAGAAGAAGGAACATGAGAATCAACACTGAACCGCTAAATTCCTTCCCAACATGCCTAGGGACGTACTTCTTGCCCAAAGACATCTTCGGGGTCTCTCTCATTATGGCGATAAAAGGTCTCAGCAGGTTTACCACCCCAATCGCCATCAAAATGGCGAACACAGGCGCCACCAGTATAGTTAGTCGAACCATAGAAGAAGCGAAGTACAACGACGTTAAGCCAAAGATGATGATGAAAAGGTTTCGATTAGTCAAATCTCTTATGGCGAAGAATAAGCCCAACATAAAGAAGAGCACACCGATGCCGTAGTCGTAGTATATGGAACCCCACGCTGTCAGCCTGTGTTCTTGAACCGACTGGTATATCTGGGATTCTCCCCTCTGTAACGGGTTTACGACGCTAACGAATTTTCCCGCAATTGAGCCCAAATATCCAAGATAGGTTAGGACTAGGAACCCGCTTATGATTGTTGCGAAGAAGAGCACTGTCAAGATAACTTTCCATTTTGTCGTGCTCGTGGCGTTTAGCACTTCTTTGAGGCATAGCAAGCCGAAGACGCCGAGCACCGGAAGAATAGCCCACGTGGTGAGGTAGCTGGTGGAGTTTTTGGGCACGTTAACTGCTAGAAACAAACCCAGACCGAAGGTCACGCTGTAAGAAATCAGTAGACGGCGAGAGTACCGCCTGAGTATAATGAGGACAAATGCAAAAAGTGTTGCCATCGCGATCGGGTACAGGGCGGCCCCCCATGAAGCTGTTATGTAGCCCAGTGTTAAGCCAGCGGTTATCGCGTAAATAAGAGAGTGCTTTTGTGGGCGTTCTTTGTCTAAGGCTCGGAGGAACAAGAAGGCGAAGAGCAAGATGGCGCCTATTCCCACTGTCTCGTCATCGAAGAACCCCGCAGACGTCCTTGTGATGTGGGATGCGTTCAACGCGAGGAAGAAGGCGGAGAAAAGCCCTACAACTTTGCCTCCAACATCATTTCCTAAAAAGTAAGCCATCAAGCATGCCAAGGCGCCAAAGATTGCGGGGAATATTATGCAGAAATCGTAGAGGGATATGGGCACGCCTAAGAGTGAGATTATGTTGTATAGTGTTGCGGCAGTCATGGGCAGACCAGGGTAAGCTGCACGTCCGACTTGTACTTCAAGAGGGTACCACCGTTTGGCTTCGGACGTTGTCCACGTGACCCAGTCGAAGTATCCGTCTTTCACTATTTTCTCGGTGAATTGGTATTGAAAGTATGGGTCGAACTCGGAGAGTTCAAGCCCCCAACGGATGGGAAGCAGCCTTATTGACAGGGCGATGAAGAAGATTAGGGTTAACGCTGAGAGTGTGAGTAATGTTGAGCGTGAAACAGAAATTCTTGCCTTAGATAGGTTTTGAAGGGCACCCGTGATTTTTTCTCGTGTTATTAGGCTCTTGAGGTCCAATACACTGTCTCCTCGTTGCTCAATCAAGTTGACAGAACTCTTTTATTTCCCTTATGGTTCTGGAGGAAATTCAGCCTCACTGTTTTCTCGTGGAACCGTATTTTTGGGGGTCGTAGAAGGGAAATCTGACGATTTGGGCTTTTGTCTGTTTGCTCCTTATTTTTATGTTAACAGTTCCGCCTTCTGTTGCGTGTTCTGTTTTGACGTAAGCCATTGCGATACCGTATTTTAACAATGGTGAGAAAGTTCCGCTTGTCACGTATCCTATTTTTTCCTCGTCTTTGAAGATTTCGTGTTTGGGGCGGGGGATTCCAGCTTCGAGCATTTTGAGTCCTACGCGGGTTTTCTTTGTTCCTTCGGTCTTCTGTTTGAGTAGTGCTTCTTTTCCTATGAAGTTTTCTTTTTGTAGTTTCACTACGAAGCTTATTCTTGCTTCTAGGGGTGTGGTGTTTTCGTCTATGTCGTTGCCGTAGAGGCACATTCCAGCTTCTAGTCTTAAAGTGTCTCGGGCGCCTAGGCCGCAGGGTTCGATGGCGAATTCTTTTCCTGCTTCGAGGATGGCGTTCCATGCTTTTACGGCTTTTTCTGGGTTTGATACGGGAGTGTCTAGGATGAATACTTCGAACCCGTCTTCGCCCGTGTAGCCTGTTCTTGACATGAAGGCTTCGAGGTTTGCGAGTTTTGTCCAGGCGCATTTGAATCGTTTGGTTTCTTTTAGGTCTGTTGTGGCGATTTTTTGGAGGGTTTCTTGGGCTTTTGGTCCTTGTACCGCGAACATGGCGATGTTGTCTGAGACGTCTTCTATTTTTACGTTGAAGCGGGCTGCTTGCTTAGTCAGCCATTGGTAGTTTTTGGTTCTGTTGGCGGCGTTGTAGACCATGAAGAACTTGTTTTTTTCTTGTCGTGAGAGGACGAAGTCGTCTTTTATTCCGCCTTCTTCGTTGCACATGACTGAGTAGTGGGCGCTCAGGGGTTCGAGGGTGGTTACGTCGTTCGTGGTGACGTAGTTGAGGAAGGCTTCGGCGTCGGGGCCGGTGATTGTTACTCTTCCCATGTGGGTTACGTCGAAGATGCCTACGTTGTTTCTTACGGCTAGGTGTTCTGGGATTATGCCTTTGTACCATATGGGCATTTGGAATTCTGCGAAGGGGACGAGTTTGCCGTTTTGGGCGTGGTATTGGTGGAGGTGGGTTTTCTTTTGTTTGTTCAAGGGTGGTTCCTTGTTAGTTTTTTATGGGTTTGACTTCGACGTCTATGGGTATTAGGGAGAGTTTTTTGCCGCATTTTGGGCATTTTCCGTCGTGTTTTTGTATGATTTCGTCTGGGGGTTTTAGTTCTGTGCCTTCGTAGAGAATGCAGTGGCATTTTTGGCAGAAGACTTTTTGGGGCATGGAGGGTTCCCAGAGGAGAAGGGTTTTTGGGGGATTTATGTGTTGTTGTGGGGGTTTGAGTGTTTTTTGGTTCGTTGGGGTGGTGGGTGGTTTGTTTTTTGGGTTGTGTTTTTGGTTTGTTTGTTGTTTTGGGTTTTGTTTGGGGTTGGGTTTGGGTGTTTTGTGGTTGATTTGTGGATGTTTTGTGGGTGTTGGAGGTCCAGTGGAATATTGGCTGATTATGACGGGTGAGAAGGGTGAGGTTGGGATTAATGGTGGATGGGGCGGAGAAAGAAAGATGAACGGGCTGAGACTGTTAACACAATTGACGTGCCCTCAGTGGACGAATATGCAAAGAAGGTTGAGGCGAATGGCGGGACGGTTGTTGTGCCGAAGCATGCTGTGCCTGGAGTTGGTTGGCTGGTTTACTTCAAGGACCCTGAGGGTAACGTATGGGGCATGATGCAGAGCGACCCGTCAGCTGAGTAGGCTTAGCTTGTGTAGAACTGGTCTGGGTCTTCCTTCATGTATTTTTCGTAGAGGTCGAGTAGGTCTTTTAGTCTTACGAGGCTGAGGGTGGCGTTTCCGATTTTTGTGGTTTTCATTATTTTGTGTCTGATGCATGGTTGTGTCATTTTGGCGAATTTGGGGTAGGGTCCTACGTCCCATTCCCATTGAGTTTCTGGATACTTGTCTTTGAACCATTGGGGTGGGGTTAGTTTATCTTTTAGGTGTTTTGGGAGGGTGACTCGTTCTTCTACGAGGTGCATGGCTGTGCAGTTGGCGAGGTCTATGCCTATTAGGAGGATGTAGCCGTCGTGTTGGAGGAGTTTGCGCCATGCTTCGACGCTGTTTTTGAGTCCTGCCTGGACTATTTCTTGGGCTTTTGGTCCTGTGGCTGCTACCGAGAGGGATGGATGGAGGCTTCTGTGGACGCCTCGTCTTTTTCTGAAGGTTTCTGGAATGGTGCCCGTGGTGCATGGAGTTGTTTCGGGGTCGTATGGGAGGATTTTGAAGAGCCATGATATGCCTGCGGCGAGTTCTTCTGGAGAGCGTTCGACTTTTTGTAGGTTTGCTGAGTGGGTGGGCATGACTACTGTGCCCTCTGTGCCTATGGTTTCGAGGAGGGCGTCTATGACGGTGTCGGCTCCGCCTTCTACGTAGCCGAAGCTGCTGAGGGAGCTGTGGACGCAGACGTTGTCGCCTTTCTTTAGTCCGAGTTTCCTTAAGCCTGCTTTGATGTCTTCTTTGGTCACTGGGGTTGTGGGTTGTTTTGTTTGGGGTTTCATGTTCGTTCATGCTTTGTTGGTGGGTTGGTTGAGCTGGTTTTTTCTTTTGTGAGCCAATCTGCCAGTATTATTTTGTTGGTGTTGTAGTGTTTTTCTGCCTTGACTATTCCTCTCTTGGCTAGTCTGAAGAGGATTCTGTGGGTTTTTACTCGGGATAAGCCTGTTTTCCACCTAATGTCTTTCTGCAGCATCGTGCCCCCTTCAGAAGCAATGATCTCTATTATCTTTCTCTCGTCGTCGTTGAGGACACGTAGGACTGCATCATAGGCAGTTTCGCCTTTCTCGGTTGGTGGCTTTGGTGTTTCGGGTTCTGGTTTCTTTACGTTGAGGCTTGGAAAGATTAGAGAGTATCCTAGCACTGAGAATGCGACGACGAGGGGTACAATGAAAAGAACAAGCCCTAGAGACCTTGGGGTTTCTGGGCTGCCCATTCCTTGACCTCTTCCGCCGAATCCCCCAGAGAATATGAAGAGCAGCAAGCCGACAGCGCTGACTATGAGTGCCAAGGCTACGATGACAATTAGGGCTTTGGGTCGCATGTTTCGCTCTAAGAATACGAGGACAGACGGGTGTTTATAAGCCGTTTCAAATTCTGAAACGTTCTGTTACACCAACCACCTAAACCACACGGTGCCCATGGTTATTTTTGAGCGAAAAATGAGTGGAGGTGAAAAATTGAACACCAGAATTAAGGTGATTGCGGGAATAGCCCTCGTCTTAGGCATAGTCGCCGTAGCTTTGCTAGCTGCACCAATACAAGCCTACGCCAACGGAACTGGCAACGGTGTCTTGCTTCGAACGCAGGACCAAGATAGGCTGAGAACTGGGGATTGCGATGGAGACATGCTTCAGGACAAAAACCAGATTGTTGAAAAGAAAGCATTTTGAAGCTTTTCAGCCATCTAGAGTTCACTATACTGTGTATCTGTGTCTGTCTCTGAACTCCTGCACTTTTCCTGCGTTCCAGCCCCGCACCTGCTGATAATACCCCGTAATACGTGACCAATGCTCCAAATCATTTCCCACCGCCCCACACCGCCCACACTTAGGCTGCAAATTAGCCTCCACACCGCTGCATTTCCGACAAATCGTCATATCACGAGTGAAGGCAAAGTAGGCAGCCAACGACTCCTTCGCAACCCGCCTAATCAAACTCCACACACTCTCAGCAGACGGGTTACTCTCACCCAACCACACATGCAAAATCGCCCCACCCTTAGTCAACGGATGAAAACTACTCTCAACCCGAATCCTCTCCAACAGCGGAATGCCAGCAGACGGACGCACATGCGAACTATTCGTGTAATAAATTCCACCATTCCCCGTATCCCCTTGCACCACGGCCTTGTCCCCGAAAATCTTCCTATCCACCAACGCCAACCGATGCGCACAACTCTCCGCAGGCGTCTGGATGCAGCCAAAGCGGTAGCCTGTATCCTTCGCATACCCACCCACACGATCAACCATGTGCCTAACAACCCGTAACCCAAACCGCCACACCCCCTTATCCTCATGCAACTCAGCTCCCAAATGCGCCTTCAACAACTCATTAAGACCCACGAAGCCCACGTTCAACACCTGCTTGTCCAAGTTCAAATAAGGCTCACCAAAACAATCCATCGCACAGAACGGCAAAGCGCCGCCCTTCATCCTCTCCCGCACCACGTCCCGCTTAATCATCAGCACTTCCTTAGCCAAATCCATACGCTCATTCAACAACCCAAAAAGCTTACTATCATCCCCACCCGCCTCGTACGCAAGCCTAGGCAGATTAATCGTCACCACCTGCAGGCTACCCATACGCATAGCGCCTTTATGGAAGTCCTTAAGCTCATCGCTGTCAGGAGTAAAAATAAGCCTACAACACTGACTATTCACGATGTCAGGCATGTAGGCGGGGCACAAGTTGAGGAAATACGGCGTCCCAAACTTCGAAGCTAAGGCAGCAACTTTTACGTATTCCTGCTCAAACTTGTCTATGTATTCCTTACGTAGCTTCACTTCACACTTCGGAAAGTTAAACGGCTTCCCAAGATAATCCCCACCCATATACACATCCAAGATGGCGTTGAAGAAGGCATTAGCCTCCTCATAATAATCCTCATACGTCTCTGATTGGCTAACCTTTCCACCAGGTAAAACCACGGGCACGTCAAAGATAATCTTCGGCACCGCACACTCGAGGGCAATGCTCGAAAACACGGTCTGCCCGCCCCGAGCGACGTACATCTGCGACATCTCATAAATAAACATCTGAGCCAACTGCTTCATCCGCTCATAAGCCATGCCCCGCACAAAAGGCGCCAACCAAATATTGAAAAAGTCGTAGCCCTGACCACCCGCCCAGTTCGTCTGAGCAGCAGCCAAAGCCTTCGCCGCATGCAAAACCGCCACCTCCGGATGCCGAGCCGGACCAGCCACAGCCGTATGCACCCCCTGCCCATCCACGATCAAACCCTTCTTGAGGAAAAACCGCAAATCATGCTCCTGACAGAAAGGCCGAGTCGCAAAATACTCAAGGTCATGAATGTGGATAGCCCCAGCGATGTGAGCATCAGCCAAACCCGGCGGCAGACAATTCAGCAGGGCATACTGGTCGAAGATAGTGTCGGCGGCAAGCTTGTGAATCGTCTCGGGATTATGCTGCAGATTAGCGTTCTCCTTATCCCCAGCCCGCACCAGCCTATCCACGTCGAACAGCGGCAACCCAAGCCGCGTGTACCTCGCCCTCGCCGGCTCAAAATCGTTCTCCAACAACGCCACACAAACAAACTCCCTGATCAACGGACCCGACAAAAACTCCAAATCCAAAGAACTAATACGCCCCGCGATGTCCAGGGCTAGCTTCTCGGCAACCTCCCCCGAGAGCCCCGTCTCCTTCACCAGAGAATCCCGTATCCTCTGTGGATTAAACTCCTCGAACATTATCCTAGAAGTCCTAACCTTAGGAAAATACTTGAGCGAATCTACAGCATACTCTTGTTGGCTCGTGGAAAAAACCCCGCAGCAAAAAACACAATACACCCACTACGCTCTTAGAACTTTCAATACAAATTCACGCTAAAAACAACCCCACCGCTCACATAGCCTATGGCGGAGATATACACAGAACGCTAAAAATTCCACACCCCTCAGACTAGTTTAATTTTTTAGAAAGAAGTGTATAAAAATCTGTAGTTTCTCCCTCAAAAATTGACACACACTTTTTACGTAAAAAACGTGAAAAACACGGGCTTAAACCACACCGCTAAGAGTGCCCTAAAGCGAAGATGTTCGTGGAGCCGCAGTGGGGACACTTTAGGTAAGTCCCATACGACTGGGTTCTACAGTGATGACAGTATGTGAGCGAGAGGTGGTAAGCGAAGAAGCCCACGTTGCTCGTGACAAGCTGTCTTGTTCTGGTAACAAGCTCGGCTGAGGCGGGTTGCTGGTTCTCCGTTTCTATCAGAGCCAAGTG
>CAZJAQ010000056.1:0-8738 GCA_964544285.1 uncultured Candidatus Bathyarchaeia archaeon | reverse complement strand
GATATTTTCCGAGACATAGTGAAAGAAGAAACCAAGTTAGGCGGAAAGGTTAAGGAGTACATGAGCAGGGGGAAACTTGTTCCAGACAGCATCGTAGTCGAAGTGATGGAGGAAAGACTCAGCAAAGACGACTGCAGAGAAGGGTTCATTCTGGACGGCTATCCACGAACAATCGAACAAGCAGAAGCCCTAGACAAATTCACCAAGATCGACGCAATTATCCTTCTAATCGTGCCCGACTGGATTATCGTGGAACGGCTTTCAAGCCGGAGGATATGTAAAAACTGTGGAGAAGTGTACAATATTAGGTTTTTGAAGCCGAAGAAAGAAGGAATCTGTGACAAATGCGGCGGTGAGCTCTACCAGAGAATCGACGATACACCCATGGTCATAAGAGAAAGGCTGAAGGTTTATGAGAAACAAACCCAGCCGCTTCTAGAACATTACAGGGGCAAGGTCCCCTTCGTAGAGTTTAAATGCGAAAGCATCGAGATGCCCCCTGAAGTTGCAGTCGAAGAGATTCTGAAGGGGTTGAAGAGGCTTAAGCTTTCTTAGGGGGCAAGGTTCATGGCAGTGTTCAAGACAACCTACCACGTTGTTTGGTCAGACATCGATGGAGCCCAAGTTGTCCACCACGCGAACTACTTCAAGCTTTTCGAGAGGGCAGAGGAAGAATTCTACGAACATTTGGGCTTGGGCTTCAACTACCTGATAGAACGTGGGTTGTGGCTTCCGAGAGTCGAGGTCTTCTGCCGATACAAGATGCCCTCAAGACTCGGCGACACGCTGGATATTTCCATGTCAATCGAGGAGATAAAAGAAAAAGCGGTCAAATACGGCTTTGTCGTTAAGAAAAAGGATAGTGGTATTCTTGTGGCAGAGGGCTACGTGGTGGCAGTAGCAGCAGACAAAGAATTCGGGAAGGCAGTGAACATTCCCGCAGAAATCATGGAAAAACTGAAGGCCTTCCAAAATAGTTAATAGTATCCTCTTCATTTTCCGAATTTGGCACTACGGGGACAGAAATGTGGTTTATTCCGTGGAACAACGTCAAGTCTTGGCACTGCAACGCTTGTGGAATATGCTGTAAAGGCTACGATGTAGTTCTCAAGCTTCCAGAATGGTTAAACATCGTAAAGAGATTCGGAGTTGAATACACTGCGCCCAGCATGACAAAGCTTCTCTTGAAACGAAGAGCAGACGGTTCATGCATGTTTCTCTACGGAACCCCCAACGCTTCGTTCTGTAGCTTGCAGAACGCGAAGCCCCAAGCCTGCAAAATCTGGCCCTTCAAGGTCTTAAGCGAGCCCAAATACGGCAAGCCTAGTGATGCAGTTTACCATTTTGGAGACCGAAAACTCTTCATTTACGTGGACTCGGCATGCTCGGGCATAAGGTATGGCGTGCCGAATCAGGAGTTTGCCTATTCCGTAATACCCGAGTTCATAGAAATCGCCCTCGGCGTGCGCCGAGAACAGTTCAAGAGCACAGCCACCCCTTATGGCTACAGTGTTTGAGCAGTCTCGCGTTCATACTGCAACTCGTAGAGCTTCTGCATCTTCTCTAAACTGTCAACGTCTTCTATGCCCTTGTCGGGTCTGAAGCGGACGACTTTAGGCACCCGCAACGCGTAGCCACTCGTGTAGTCCTCGGCTATCTGGATTTCTTGATACGTGACTTCCACCACTATTGAGGGTTTTATGAAGACTCCTTCATCCTCGCTTGTTTTTGTGCTTTCAACCACGTTTCTAAGCGCTTCCATGACTTCTTCGGACAGGTTGGATACCTTGCCTATGGTGTATAGTTTTTTCTCAGTTGGGTCTCGAACCGCCATCAAGAAGGATGAGTAGAGTCCTGCACGTTTGCCTTTGCCGAAAAGTGCCTTCACTAAGGTGCAGTCGATGGTGTCGCGTTCGGGTTTCAGTTTAAGCCAAGTGTAGGTTCTCTGCCCAAACTCGTAGGGCGCGTTCAAGTCTTTCACGACGATGCCCTCATAACCCTTCTGCAGCGCCTCTTCGTAGAAACTCATCAGTTCAACCTCGTTTCGACACACCTTGCCTTCAACCAAATAGTTAGGGGGCACGACTTCTGCCAAATACTTCCGTCTTTCAGAAAGGGGCAAGCTTGCGAGTTCTCTGCCGTTCAAGTATATGATGTCGAAAGCCCTAACAGTAACCGCTACTTTCTCCTTTCGTTTCTCCAGCTCTTCAGCAGAGAGCTCTTTCGGAACAGCTCTCTTCAGTAACGTTTGAAACGGCAATGGTTGCCCGTCGGGGTCCACGGCTATGACTTCGCTGTCCACGATGCAGCTCTGGGCGTTGAATTTTTCACTGATTTCCACTGCTTCGGGAAGCGTTTCAGCTTTCTCTATTCCTCGTCGCGAATACAGCCAGACCTGCGTTCCCCATTTGTGGATTTGGAGTCGGCTGCCGTCCAATTTTTGTTCGGCTAATGCGGGGTACGTGACTTTTTCGGGCTGGTAGAGGTTGGCTAGTTGAGGTTTCAGGAATTGTCCTGGGCGGAGTTTGACTTCTTGGAGGGCAAGCGCGCCCTTTGGGGCTAGTAGTATGCCTTCTGTTAAACCTACGATGGCGCCCACGCTTTCTATCAGCTCTGGCGGGACGTTGTAAGCTCTTGCGGCGGCGTGGATTACAGTTCTTTCATAGTAACTGAGCTTCAAATCGAACAAGAGGAGTCGGACGATGTACTTTCCTTCCTGCTGCGTACTGGCGTCTAGAAGGCTGGCGATTAGTTGGTCGCGTTCTTTAACCTTCTCGAGGCTGGGCAGAAGCCTGATGGATTCGTAGACTTCTTCCACTGTAAGTTTTGGCTCTTTGGGCTTGAGTAGTAGGAAGGCAACTTCGCCGTATTCCCCGTAATCCACGAGAAGTTTCTTCACTTCATTCGGAGCGGTTCCCGTGGTGACGCTCAGAGCCCTCTCGACCATGCCTGGTCCAATTCGGAGGCTTTCATCGACAACTCTCCCCAGAGCCAACCGGGGCTTCACCTCTAGGTCGAGGTCTGTTCGCTGGAAGAATTTGACGAGCTCGGTTTCTTTGCCTTTTTTGCTTCTCAGAATGGCGAGGCGTTCATAAACCTCTGTGATGCTGGAGAAAAGGGTTGGCTTGGCTGGTTCGAACCCGCTCATGTAGAGCCGTAACAAGTAGTAGGGGACACCCATCTTCCACGAAATGTCTTCGGGCGTGTACCCAGAGCCTAAGAGGTGGAGAACCGCTGCTTTTGGACTACCGTACATTTCCACTAGTTGTTTGAAGGATGGTGGCTTGACGATTGTCATGAAAGTTTCTCATGAAAGGTTGTAAGGAAACCGCATTATAACGATTTAGTCTCCAATGACGGCTTTGATGTTGAAAGAAATTGAAGCGCTATAATGCTTGCGATGAAGAAAATCACGCTAAAGGGCAAGACGAACCACACGTTAGTCAACTCGATGACTCCTGCGGCTAGAGTAGGGGCTATCGAGAGTAGCAGCCCTTCTGCGAAGAAGTACACACTATAACTCAGCCCCCTATTCGACGTAGGCGTCAAGTGCGCAACTAACGTGTTTATGGGCGCCCACACTGTGCTAGTAAAAAATGAGTAAACCACATAAATGAGGATTATGAGGTAAAGCGCTGATACAACCGACAGTAGAGAAAGCGAGATTGCACAACATAGGACAGCCCAGCTGAGCGCCTTCTTGGCACCCACCCTTTCTGCCCAATAACCGCCATACAAGGAGCCAACTATTCCAATGAAGGGTCCCAACCCGAAGATTAGGCTGGCCACGCTTTCAGAGAGCCCCCGAGTCTGCACAAAAAACGTCGTCATGAAGGTCGTACTCCCCGTGGACCCGATTTCTCTGAGGCCTATGACGATTAAGAAAAACAGGAGCCCTGAAGAAAAGACAAGGGAGAACTTGCTTATTTCACTGTTCTTAGAGTTTTCTGTTATTATGACTCGGTTTGTCTTTAGATGCGAAGACGTTAAGACCACAAACCCCCAGACAAGTATAGGAACGCTCCAGAATAGATAGGTCCATCTCCAGCCAAGCGACGACAAGAATATTGTGAGGCTTATTACGCCGGCGGCTGAACCCACGTTTCCAAGAGCGTTGTGGAACCCTATAGACCTACTCATCCGCTCTGGCTTAGTGATGCGGCTGATCCGGCTCAGTCCAGACACGTGGTAGATGGGAGACGAAATCCTCATGAGGGAAACGCTCAGCACGAGTAGCCAAAAACTGTTTGTCTGGCTGACTAGGAACGCTGCAGCCCCTTCTATCAGCATGCTGGCGAACAGTAAGTGGTTCGTGCTTAACCGGTCTGCTAGGATTCCCGAGGGAAGGTTCATCAAGAGCGCGACGAAGCTCGGGACACTGGCTACCAGAGAGGCTTCGAGGAGGTTTAGCTGGAATTCTCGGATGATAACTGGAATGAGGGCGACCTGTATGAGAAGGTAGATTTCAATGAACATATGCGTCGTGTAAATCATCCACAGCGGCCTTTCCATCGCTTCTTCGCCCAACCCTTCTTTGAACTTTAGAAGAAAACGAGGGACATAAATAAAGACTCGTCTCACCCTTCTGTAAAAATGCTTATTTCTCACAGCATGTTAAGCCTTAAACCGAGGCTGCACTCTTGGCTAGACTTGCTCGACTAAAACTTTCCATGACCATGTCCATTCTCCTCGTTAGCATCATCTTCGTCGTCTTCTTAGGAGTGATAATGTTCGTGCTGCAGCTTCCGATAATGTGGGCTTTCATCGCGACACTGTTCTTTATTCTCCTACAGTACCTTATCGGACCAGCCATTGTGAGGGGCTCCACGCACCTACGTTACTTGAAGCCGGGTGAAAACCCGTGGCTGGAATCGACGGTGAAAGAACTCGCCGAAAAAAGCGGTATCCCTGTGCCCCGGCTGGCGGTTGTGCCAGATGAGACGCCGAACGCGTTCATTTTTGGAAGGACGGCTGGTGACGCCACTCTGGCGGTGCATGAAGGGCTGCTTAAGCAGTTGAATAAAGACGAGGTTAAAGCGGTGATTGGTCATGAACTTGGGCACATCAAACATAAGGATTATCTCGTGATGACCATGCTTTCCGCTTTACCTCTCCTCGCTTACTGGGTTGCTTGGGGAACCTTCGAAGCTGCGAAATGGACGGGCCGAAGTAGTTCTCGGAACAAGAAGGAAGGCGGGTTTGGGGCAGCACTGTTCATCGTTGCCCTCGTGTCATATGTGGTTTACATCGTGACGCTTCTCTGCGTAATGGGATTGAGCCGACTCCGCGAACACTACGCAGACGCTTACTCCGCCTACGTGACTGGCCAGCCAAGGGAACTGCAGAGCGCGTTAGCCAAAATCACTTATGGATTGTCACTCTCGCCCAAACCGACGACGGGCGCGAGAACCTTCTACATAGGCGACCCAGCCATGGCAAAGCAGGAATGTCAAGGCATAATAGAGCGAAAAGAAGCTTACGACCTCGACCGCGACGGCGTCCTAGACGAGAGAGAGCTGCAACTTGCCATGGAAAAAGAGGCGAAATCGACGTGGACAGCCATCAACACGTGGTTTTCAACCCACCCAGCAACCTTCAAAAGAATTCTTCTGCTGCGGGAAATCGAAAACGAAATGACCACTGGACGGTATTCAAGTAATCGTGTCTATGCTCACGTCTAAGCAACGCTGCCTTTGAGTCCCTTACTGTCAAAACAATTTTATAGACTGCAGAGTTCACTAATCAGAGTCAACGCAGGAGGCTTTGGGAATGAAGCACATTAAGATTAGCGCTTTTGACTGCCCAGATGCTTGGTACAAGACGTTGGAGGCGATATGGAGCGAAGGTGACATCTTCGAGGTATGCTACGGCTCGGAACGCTCCAGGACGAAGAAACTTAACCTTTCTATAGAAATCGCCAAGCCCGAGACCAGGCCGCTCGTCAGTGACAAAGCGCCATGCGACATGAAGTACGTGCAGTGGTATGCGCTGAAGTATTTATGGTCGGGCATTATCGAAGATGAAACCTACACGTATGGCAGTAGGTTGAGAAAACCCGTGGACCAAGTGGAAGAGGCGATAAAGCGCTATCTTGAAGAACCAGCCGACCGACAAATAACCCTAGCAGTGCGATTGCCCGAAGACATACAGAAGCGCGTCAAAGACCAGAAGCATGAGCCTCCATGCCTAAGCCTAATCGACACAGAAGCCCTCGAAGGGCAACTTCACTTAACATGCTACTTCAGGTCTTGGGATGCATACGCGGGGCTGCCCGCCAACATAGCTGGAATTCAACTCTTCAATGAAGCCTTTGTCTCAGAGATTAACAAGCGAGGAAACCTCAACTTGAAAACGGGAAAACTAGTGTTTCATTCTAAAAACTGCCATCTCTACGAGCGACAATTCAAACTAGTTGAAGACTTGCTGAAACCCAAAGACGACAGTAGAAGGAAAATGCTTAAAGCGAAAGACAGCTAGCCTAATTCAAAACAGAAAACGGTTCTCAAATGGTTTTTAGAAAAAGACGAACTCCGACAAAGAGTTAATGTTGAAGCGGAATATTTTTAAACTGAGTAGCGATATGCACAGTCAAACATAATGGTGAAGGGAAGATGAAACTCGGCACATGGATAACAGTCCTAATAGTCGTAGCCTTAACAACCACTGCCTCAATCGTAGGTACAACCCTATACCTCAACAAGACAACTAGGCAGAAGCTCGTCGTAGCCACAACCACCAGCCTCTTCGACACGGGCTTATTAGACGAAGTGGAAACGCAATTCGAGGCTAAACACAACATCGCCGTATACTTCATCTCAGTAGGCTCAGGCATAGCCATCCAATTCGCGCAACGGGGAGACGCCGACATGATACTCGTCCATTCACCCTCCGATGAACTAGCATTCATGCAAGGCGGATATGGTGTGAACAGAAAAATCATCGCGTACAACTTCTTCGAAATAATAGGTCCCGAGGACGACCCTGCAGAAATAAGCGACTCGTCTCCCACCGAGGCGTTGTCGAAGATTGTTTCTGCTGGGAGAAGTTCCGAGACGTTTTGGGTTTCGAGAGGCGACGGCTCGGGCACACATGCGAAGGAGAAGGAGCTCTGGAAGGCAGCGGGCTTCAACTGGACAGAGATACGAGATGAGACAAGCTGGTTCATGGAGACGGGCTCGGGCATGGGAAACACCCTGAAGACTGCGACCCAGTTGAACGGCTATACTTTAGCTGACATCGGAACATTCCTCGCATACAGCAATGCCCAGCCAAACTTGGTTCCGAACCTCGTGGAGCTTGTGACTCAAGGCTCGGAGTTGCTCAACGTTTACAGTGCCATTCCCGTCAACGCTACACTCCAGCCTGAAGCGAATTTCGAGGGTGCAGTTACTTTCGTGAAGTACTTATTGTCCGAGGAGGGGCAACAGCTCATCGGAGAATACGGAATGGAGGACTACGGCAAGAGCCTCTTCTACCCGGCAGTTGAACTGTTGAAGAGTGACACGGACCCAGCGATGGCTGCGATGATTCGAGACTATGCTTTCTTCGAGGGTTCTGAGTGTCCTCCGCAGTATAGGCTTGGTCATCCTGAACTCTACGATTGACAGAGGCTGATAGCGTGCTTGGCAGAATGAGAGCGAAAGACGCAATTCCGCTCCTACTGCTCCTCCTCTTTTTCTCTGCTTTTCTGGTTCCTCTGCTGTTAATCGGGGAGTTTACCCAAGGCTTCGTTGAGGCTGTTCGGCTGATTGTTTCAGGCGACCCGGAGGTTTTTGAGATTACTCTGAGGTCTATCTACATATCTGGAACTGCTACGGGTCTGTCGATTTTGTGGTGCGTTCCGATTGGTGTTCTCGTGGGTCTCAGTGATTTTGTCGGAAAACGAGTCGTAAAGGGCGTGTTTAATGCGCTTCTCGGGATACCTGCCGTGGCTCTGGGACTGATTCTTTACCTACTGTTCTCTAGTTCTGGTCCTCTGGGCTCGTTGAACCTGTTCCTAAATCCGTTAGGGGTGTCGATTGGACAAGCGGTCTTGATTACGCCTATAATCATAAGCTTTATAGCGAGTGCAGTGGAGGCGGTTGACCCTGATGTAAGGGATTTAGCTAAGACTTTGGGGGCTTCGGAGACTGAGGCGTCCTTCGCAGTTCTCAAGGAGTCTACTTCAGGAGTCTTGTTGGCTGTGGTGGCAGGGTTTAATCGGGCTGTTGCAGAGTTGGGGATTGTTTTGATGATTGGTCAGAACCTTCGAAGGTTAACCCGTGTACTGACCACCACCATTGCTCTGGAGACGACGCGAGGGAACATCGCGGTAAGCATAGCGTTAGCCATGATTCTGATGTGCATCGTTTTCGGCGTAAGTCTTCTGGCAAATTTGGTGCAGAGGCGGTTGCGATGAGCGTTCTAGCCGAGTCGGAGCATGTCTCGAAGAGTTTTGGGCACGTTAAGGCTCTTGACGACGTGACTCTGAAAGTTCGGGAAGGAGAAGCATTTGCTCTGTTCGGTCCCAACGGCTCTGGAAAGACCACTCTGCTCAGGATTCTTTCGTGTCTCGAGAAGCCAGATAACGGCGAAGTGTACATCGGCGGTGAAAGAGTAACTGATGGGAACCGGAACAGGGTTAAGATGAGCGTCACTATGGTTTTTCAGAAGGCAACATTGTTTACTGCTTCAGTTTATGATAACGTAGCCTACGGTTTGAGACTGAGAAAGACGTCTAAAAACGAGGTTGACGAGGC
>CAZJAQ010000055.1:0-9138 GCA_964544285.1 uncultured Candidatus Bathyarchaeia archaeon | reverse complement strand
GGTCGATGGTGCCTGCGAGGTTGAACGAGATGACTAAGCGGGGTTTGGTGTTCAAGCCCGACCCAGGTCGGCCCGAGTTTAAGTTGACGACGCAGGGGGAGAAGTGGATGGAAGAGGAGGTTTTGCCGAAGCTGAAGGAGGCAGCGTAGAGCGTTGAGTGTCACGGTGCACGTTAAGTATGGGGATGTTGAGGAGACTTTTACGGGCAGTGTTGACGAGGTTTGGGTTAGTGTTAACAGGTTCTTCAGCCAGCTGGTTCCAGTTTTCGATGCGGCGCGCAGTGTGGTTTTGACTGTGGGTTTGGATGAGGTGGTCGAAGCGAGTAAGGGGTTGGTGGCTGTGGCGAAAGAGGGACCAGTAGTCTTGGTTCCTAAACAGAGGCTGACTGATAGTGAGGGTTTGCTTTTGATGTTGCTTGCGGCTTATGTGGGCGGTCGGCTGGGGGTTCTGGATAAAGCGTGGCTGTCTAGGGATGAGTTGCGGGGGTGGTTGGGGAAGAGTGGGAAGATCGTGGGCACGAGGCTCGGCGAGTTGTGTCGTGACGGCTTGGTGGCGAAGACTGAGGACGGTGGGGGTTATCGGCTTTCGACCTTCGGCGTTAAGCGCTTAGTTGAAGAGTTGCTACCCCAGATTAAGAGTAGGTTTTCGAGTGTCAGAACGTAGTTCAGAAACGGTTCACTTCAAAGCCCCTATTAAAATGGCTTGCAAAGATGAAGTTTGTAGTTCAATTACTGAATTCTCGATTCTGAATTTGCTTTTATCTTCGAATATGTTCCAATAGGAAGCGGGTGTATGGTAAATGTTAAATGGTAATCAAAGTTGATATTATGGGTATGAATTTAAAAGAAGAAACAGCGAGAGAACGGCAGACTAGGGTTGTTAAGGCTGGAGGAGATTGGGAAGAGTATGTTAAGTTGTTTCTTAACGAAAGATTACAAGGCACAGATGTGGAGGTTATCGTTGGGAAAACTGAGGAAGAGGTGAAGAAGAGAAGTTCAAGGCTGTGGAAAACGCTTTCTATGCCAGTAAAAGCTTCAACTATCCAAGAATCCGTTTGGGGAGACATCGATTTAGTCGCTGTAAAAGGCGATGTTCCAATAGCAGTGATAAGCTGCAAGGTTAGTTTGCATGGTCGCTTTACGGAAACTCTCTTTTGGAGCTTGTTGTTTAGAACGTTGACCCACATAAAAGTCATTCTCGCCACACCGGACGGTGGGCGTGGGCAAGGAAAATGGGCGTCAGAATGGGGCACATCCGAGAATCCAACAAAGGACAGGTTGCTTGCAGAATCATACCTAGATGGAGTTTATGTCGAGAATGTTGAGGCTTTTTGCAAAAACATGAAACCAAAGGAGGGAACAGCGTTAGGTGGAGTTGTCAAACCTCTAAAAGAGTTGCCTCAAGATCTTATTAGATGGGAAGAAGAGGTTTCTAGGTTAATCTACGTTAGAAAAGGTTTAGAGAACTTCCAATAACTTTTTTTGCAATATCCCATGTTCCTTTAATCTTCTCACCGCTAATTCACAATAGTTTCTATTGATTTCCACTCCAATACCCGCCCTGCCTGTCTCTAAGCAAGCGATTAAGGATGTCCCACTACCTAAAAAAGGATCAAGTACAGTATCTTCAACAAAGCTAAACAACTTTATACATCTTTTCGGAAGTTCAACAGGAAATGGCGAAGGATGACCTATCTTTGTTCGATTTTCACCACTGAAATTCCAGACACCGTTTGTCCATTCGATGAATTCTTCTCTGGTAATATCGGACTTCCCTTCTCGTGTCTTTTTCCACTTTTCCTTGTATAACACCAAGATTACTTCGACAGGAGCTATTACGAAGGGTGCAGACGCACTCAACCATGAACCCCACGCCGTGCGTCTAGATATGTTCTGTTCATTCCAGACAATTGTTGAATGATACTTCCATCCAACTTTCTTTGCAATGGTCGTAATATCGGCACAGACGCTTTGTTGTCCCCCTTTATTTTTGTCTAAAGGAATGTTTAGGCACAGCCTTCCGTCAGGTTTACTTAAACTATAACACTTTGCTAGCCATTTTCTTGAAAACTCCAAGTAGTTATCATAGGGAATACCATCATCATAGTTTTCGTATTTAATGTCTACATCGTAAGGAGGTGAAGTCACGATAAAATCTATGCTATTATTTTCGATCTCATCTAGTTCTAGAATGTTACAGTTGAAAATGCGTATAGAGTTAAATTCAAAGTATTGCTTTGAGGTTGATTTGTAAACTTCTTTTTCCGAATCCATACCCGCTGGCTTTGTCTCTTCTGGCTCTATTCGGGCAACCACATCTTTATCAATCTTAACTGGCGTGATCTTATATCCATTTTCAACTCTGCTAATTTCTACTTGCGTGCCAACTGAAAATTTCTTTCTTAGATAGGGTGACCAAAGTCTTCCGTATCTGTCTAAGTTTGCTTGATTACCATTCACCATGGTGGCACAGGGTATCGAAACATTTTCTATCAACTCAGCTCTGCTTTCAGCAGGTATCTGAATAAACCCTCGAAGAATCTCCATCTTTTTAAGAGACTTTATTGCCATTATTACCCTCTTTAAGATACCTTTACTCACTCATGTCTATGAATTTTTCTAACACTACTATAGTACAGCTCCTTACTATATTTATGGCTACTAGCATTCATGGAGCCTATTAGGACGGTCTAGTCTAGGCGCGAAGAAACAAAACTCCAATCTAACGCTCAGAACCTACTCTAAAACAACCTGCCACGCCGAAACAACTCAACACAATACTTCAGGCTCTAAACTTTCTGGAGCAGCTCAAGCAACGCCCGAGCCAGCTTCTCTCCCTTCGCCGTGATGGTGTACTGCTTCTTAAGAGGGTCCAACGGAGTAGCCTTCGCAAAACCCAACTGAGTAATCTCAATCATACGAGCACGATAAGTACCGTCGCTCAGAGTAAGCCCATGCTTATTCATGTACCCCTTAGCCTTCTTCCACTTCCCCTTACCCAACAACAACAGGAAGAGACAATCCACAGCATGATCCTTCTCCAACATCGCCTTAACCGCCGAAACCTCACGCGTCGTAAGCACCCGGGTCACCTGCTCCTCCAACTTCTCCACGTCTTTTTCTCCCATGCTAAACTCACCTACTAAGACAATCTACTACTTGTTATTCTCTTATCGCTTAAAAGATTTAACCTATATTACGATGCATGACATAATACTGCTGACATATAGTACAATCCTCTATCCCATCACTCCTCGAAGCCATGAACAGTCAAGGTTTAAAAACATGGGCGAAAACACAATAATCAGCGATGCAAAGTGCGTAGAAACCTCTTCTTGTTCCTCATTTTCATCATTCTGCTCATCGGTATACTGAGCATAGTGGTGGACGTGTACAGAGTGGTTGATGTGTACAGGGTGGGAGCAGGCGCTAACATCTACATTCGGGCTGACGGGAGCATCGACCCGCCAACAGCCAACATAACCACCCTTGATAATGTCACTTACACATTCACGGGGAACATCAACGAAACCATCGTGATCGAGAAGGACAACGTTGTGTTAGACGGCGCAGGCTACACCATGCAGGGCAAGAGAGAAGGATACGGAATAGACTTGAGCAACAGAACCAACGTGACTGTCAAGAACGTTACAATAGTGAACTTCAACGGTGCAATCAACCTCTACACAGCGAACAACAACATCCTCGCATCTAATAATCTCACAGGCAACCTCTGGGGAATCTACCTATGGTCCTCCAACGGCAACGTTCTTACCGACAACGAAATTCACTCTAACGACCTCAACGGAATACGCCTCAACAATTCCAGCAAAAACATCCTCACGAACAATTCCCTCTCAAACAACACCGCCGTCGTACCAAACAAATACTACGAAATCCATCTAGCCTACTCAAACAACAACACCCTTACTCACAACAACGTTTCAAACAATAGCGACGGTATGCGCATCGCCTCCTCAAGCAACAATAATCTTATCGCAAATAACAACATCTTCAACAACCTCTACGGTGTCCGCCTGAGCTACGTCAACAACAACACGATCACGAATAACACAATCTACAACAACGACTGCGGAATCTACCTCTGGTCCTCTCACAACAACACACTCGTCAGCAACAACATCTCAAACAACAGTGAAGGAATACTCCTCGAAGCCTCCCGCAACAACGTCATCTTCCACAACCACTTCACCGACAACACCATTCAAGCAAGCGTCTCACCAGGATACCCCAACCTCTGGGATAATGGGTACCCTTATGGAGGAAACTATTGGAACGACTACACAGACGTAGACCAATACAACGGACCATACCAAAACGAAACTGGAAGCGACGGCATATGGGACCACCCCTACGTCATCGACGAATTCAACCCAGACCAAGACAACTATCCAATCGTTCCAGAATACCCATCGCCCGCTATTTTGCTAGTCTTCATGATTGCAACACTGCTAGCCGCCCTGATTCCCAGAAGAAAGCGTCTGCTTACGTTTCTGTCATGAATCTTCTTTCGTTCTGCTTCATTCTATGCACGTATTCCTCTTCGAGGTCCATCTTCAAAGCCATCGACGCTTGCATGACGAAGATAAAAATGTCCACAATTTCCTTCTTCAACGTGGTGACATCGAGGGGTTGCTTATCTCTGAGAAACTTTTTCCTGACGCGAGAAATCTCTCCCAACTCGTCAACCACTACGAGATTAAAGTGCTCCATGAAAGCCACGACTTGCTCTGGAGTTTCACACTTTTCATATGCGTTCCATCCCAACTGTTTGTCAAAGCTTCTCTGAATTTGGAAGATTTGCTTAAGCTCCATAACGGGTATCTCCTCACGAAATTTAAGTTAGCAGTATTCGAAGTTCTCTTCAACGCTTAAATAAGAGACAGTTTTAGTGTTTATGCTTTGCAGTAGCAGTGATTAACATGCCAATGCTCCTTGAAGTGAGAGGCGTCAAAAAAGCCTACGCCATGGGCAAGATGCTTGTTTCCGCTCTCAGAGGTGTAACCTTCGGAGTTGAAGAAGACGAATTAGTAGCCATCTTCGGACCCTCAGGCAGCGGAAAATCTACCCTCCTCCACGTCATAGGCGGCTTAGACCGTCCCGACGAAGGTGCAGTGCTCGTAGACGGCGTAGACCTCTACAGGCTTGGCAGCGACGAAATAGCAGACACTCGTCTGAAGAAGATAGGTTTCGTTTTTCAATTCTTCAACCTTCTCCCTCGGTTGAGTGCTTTGAAGAACGTCGAACTCCCCCTCGCTCTTGCAAACGTTCCCTCTAAAATGGCTGAGCAAAAAGCCGCTGAGATGCTAAGCCTCGTCGGCTTGAAAGAACGCGTAAACCACAAGCCCTCAGAGCTCAGCGGCGGCGAGCAACAACGCGTCGCCATCGCCCGAGCCCTAATCAACGACCCCGAAATCGTCTTGGCGGACGAGCCAACGGGCAACCTAGACACTAAGACAGGGCAAGAAATAGTGCAGCTTATGAAACGCCTCAATCAAGAACAGGGGAAAACCTTCATCATAGTCACACATGACCCTCAGGTAGCTCAAACCGCCGACCGTGTAATCTACATCAAAGACGGGGTAATCGCCAGCATAGAGAAGGGTGGTGAGCTCCCGTGAGAACTGGACAGATTTTTGCGATAGCGTGGCAAAACCTTAAGCAGAGAAGGCTTCGCACTGGCTTAACCACCCTTGGTGTTGTTATCGGCATAACAGCTATAATCGCTCTAGCCAGCCTCGGAGAAGGTTTTCGTATAGCTGTGAAGCAAAGGATGGAACAAGGCTTCGAGCTCGACGTTCTCACCGTGATTCCTGGCACTTTCCTCGCCGGTCTCAGACAGCCCTTCACTAAAAACGAAGTTGGCAACGTTTCGAACATCGACAATGTTGTGACAGCCGCTCCTGTCTTTCAAATCGGCAACGTAACCCTGTACAACATCGAGACGGGAAACAAAACCAGCGCTCTAGTGGCTACGGGGGTTAACTTCACCCAGTTCTGGCAAATCTTCCCCGACAGACTCGTCTTCGAGAACGGCAGTCTGCCCAGCCAAAACCAGAATGACACGATAATAATAGGCTACAAACCTAATCACCCCAACGATACACAGACACCTTTTGCACAGCCAAACGACAACATAACCATGACAGTCAATGTTCCAAAACAACCTTTCGGCTATGAAGATAAACACATTAACTTTACAGTAGCTGGAACACTTCAAAAACGGGGCACCTCTGGCTTGGGAAACTACGATTACTGGGTCTTCCTCTCGATCGAAAAAGCCAGAGAAATTTTCAACGTAGACGACGGAGCTCAACTTGTCTTCGTCCAAGTCGCTGACCCAGAACACGGCGAACAAGTCGCAGACGACATAGAGGCGCTGTTTCCCCCCTTCCAGGTCAGTGTTCTGGTGCCACTGTCTTTCATCAAGCAAGTGGACCAAATCCTAAACCTCATCCAGCTCTTCTTAACAGCCATAGCTTCCATCAGCCTCGTCGTCGCGGGAATCGGAATAATGAACATCATGACCGTCTCGGTCATGGAAAGAACCCGCGAAATAGGCATCATGAAAGCCATCGGCGCGAGAAACACCACAATCCTCACCATGTTCCTCAGCGAAGCAGCCCTCATAGGCTTAATGGGCGGGTTCATCGGAGTCCCAACCGCCTACGGTCTCTCGTACTTCCTAAGCTTCGTCTTGGCGCGCTACATGCAACAGCAAACGGCAGGCGGTTCCTTCTTCGGCAACACGCAGGATGCACAAACGGGTTTTTCCCCAGTCTTCTCGCTAGAATGGACGATAGTCGCCATTATCTTCGCCATAGCCATCTGCATCCTCTTCGGATTATACCCGGCAAGAAAAGCGGCAAAACTAGACCCGGTGAAAGCGTTACGATATGAGTGAACCCTCTGGAACGCCATGCGAAACCAGATAAAAAAACTTATATTCAACATTATCTTCCTTCAACACCACTGGCTTACCAGAACAGTACCATGTAACAGGCTTCAGTCGCTTTTTACATGGTTGCGGTCTTGGTGGCTAGCACCGCGTTAAGGGACGAATAACACAGATGCCCAGACGGCTTCCAGAAAAACGAGAATGCGAGAAAAACGACCGCGAAGCAAGCAACAAGGATACACGGATTATTATCTTCGTGCAACAACCACATTCAAAGTTGACAGAGAATTCGCCCTAGCGGAAAAATGCAAATGAAATGGGAGGAGAAAATTGAAGATAAAGGATCTAAGAAATGGAATGAAACGGGTCGAAGTAGAAGCGAAAGTTGTCGAAAAAACAACACCCCGAGAAGTAATGTCTAGGTACAAAGACGAGACCTACCGAGTGGCAAACGCTATCATAAGCGACGGCACAGGACAGATAAAACTAACCTTATGGAACGAGCAGATAGAGCAAGTCAACGAAAACAACACAGTAAAAATCGAAAACGGATACGTAACATCGTTCCGCGGAGAAATCCAGCTTAACGTCGGCAGATACGGAAAGCTCACTGTGACATAAACTCCCTACGCATGAATGAGCCCTTTAATTGAACAAAAAAGAGGTGAAAGAATGCAGTATGAAAGGCGCGGAAGAAGGGGCGGCAGAGACTTCGGTCCTAGAGAACGTTTCCCTCCTAAGCCAGTTGAAGTAGGAAAAGAATACGACGTGGAAATCTTGGAGACTAGTCGTCGAGGCGAAGGCATAGCTCGAATCAAAGGACTCGTATGCTTCGTGCCAAACACGAAGCCCGGTGACCACGTGAGAATACGCATAACTAAGATAAGCAGAAGGTTCGCTGAAGCAGAGGTCGTTGGAGAAGCAGAAGCGAAACCCGCCGAGGAGGAAGAGGCTGAAACAGAAACGGCTGAAGAAGCCACTGAAGAAGCCACAGAAGAAGAAACCGAATAAAGCGATAAACCAAGAGCCCCGATTTTTATTTTTCATCTGCTCCTATTTTTCTAAGCGCTCATCTCTGATAACAAGATAACAAGTAACGTTTCAATCTCGATTTATAGAAAGCTTTTTCACAGTGAAACTAGAACATTCAGACTTCAAGAAGTGAAATAGAAGTGGAACGTGAAGCACTGTTAAGAGACCCCGTAGTGCACATGAAACTGAAAACTCAAATGACCGTTAACCAGTTAATCCAAGAATTCGACAAGTCAGGCTCCTTCGGGGCAGGTCGAATAGCGACCGCATGCGACATTTATGAACGCATGATTCGGGACAAAGAATGCACGATTTTCCTCTCGGTTGCAGGCGCCGTTGTTCCCGCTGGCTTGCGGTCAATCATAGCTGACTTGATTCGCAAGAGATTCGTTGACGTAGTGGTAACCACGGGTGCCAACATGGTTCACGACTTGCTCGAGGCTATGGGCGGTCACCATTACAAGGGACACTGGAACGTTGATGATTCGTTACTCTATAAATATCATACTTACCGCATCTACGACATCTTTGTATCTGAAGACGATTTCGTTGAGGAGGATGCGAAGCTAACAGAAATGTTCGACGAAATAGCCAGAGAGAACAAGGGACACGTTTTCTCCTCCAACGAGTTGATGGCAGAGATCGGTAAACGCCTCAAGGATTCAAATTCAATCGTAAGAGCAGCCTACGAATCTAAAGTGCCTATTTTTGTTCCAGCGATTCGTGACTCGGAATTTGGTTTCATTCACTGGCTTCATGCATCACGCAAACCGGCAAACGAGGTTCTCATGGTAGACGCGTTTAAAGAGGCCGGAGACATCATAAAAATAGCAGCCGATTCTTCTCGTCTGGGCATGATAGTGCTCGGGGGAGGGGTCCCTCGGAACACCGTGCAACACACAGCAGCCATAGCGAAAAAGGGCATAGACTACGCCATACTCATCACGATGGATCGTCCAGAAACAGGTGGGTTGTCAGGTTCCACCTTGAGGGAGGCGATGAGTTGGGGCAAGATAAAGCCAAAAGCCGACAAAACTACTGTAGTAAGCGATGTCTTGATAGCTTTTCCTCTGATAGCGGCTTCTGTTCTCGAACGTCTAGGAGATGACTTCAATAGAGGAAGGCGATGAGCATGAAGAAACAAGTTAAATCGGAAAGAAAATACTGTGGAAACTGCAACCATCATAA
>CAZJAQ010000054.1:0-9253 GCA_964544285.1 uncultured Candidatus Bathyarchaeia archaeon | reverse complement strand
GGGTTCAAACGTGGGCTCTAACCTAATGACCCCATCATAGAAACATTGTTGATACGTCTTCAATATTACAATTGGGTAGGTAGGTCCTATCGTCCAAAGAGTTTTATTGCAGATTTTATTCCTGTTGACGCTTGGCTTCTTTGTGAATGCTCAACGTGATCCATCGCGACAGCATAACCCAACACGAGTAATGGGTCGAAGTCTTGTCTAACTATTTCGACGCAGTATTCGTCACTGATGGTTGCCCAGTTTAGATGAACCCTTGCGATCGTGGTCTTATCGGGTGAAATAACGTCGTAGGTGTGGCGAACAACGTTGCCCTTTATTCTTGCTATCTCTCGACCTTCAACGTCTTCCATCCACCATTCGCTACCAAGCAGTTTTAGAATCTTTTTCTTAATCCTCGCCTTTACTTGACCGTGCTGATCTTTGATTTCGTATTCGTGGCGAACCGTCAGAATCCTTCCGTCCACTTCGCCTAGGCGAATGCCCGAATTGTCTTCAAACCAGAATTTAGGTCCCAGACTGACGAATTCTTGTTTGATGAAACCCAATTGCTCACCAAACTTGCTTTTGATAACATAAGTGTTCCTTATTGACAAAAGCCGCTGGTCGACAGTAAATTCTCTATGGTCGAGCATGCTCATTTTTGACACCTAATCTTAGATTGGTTCATGTTTTAGTTATTTCTTGCCAACTTCGAATATTGATTTAGACTCAACATTAACACAGGAACAACGGCTAGCCACGGCTCAAATCCCACGACTCCACCTGCAGAAGCTCAGGACGCTAGAAAATGTTTTATCGCTACTGAAACATGGGCATGACTTCATTTGCGAACAGTCTTAAGGGCTTCAATTTTGCTGTGTCTGCAAACAGCAGCGTGAAGTGGGTTACGCCGACGTCAACGTAGGCTTGCAGCATTTTTGCACAAGTTTCAGGCGAGCCTTTAATCGCGAATTTCCAGTCTCCGTCTTCTGGTTTTCCTCCACGTTCTTCACGCCATCGCTCTGCTCTGTCCAAAGCGTTTTTGTCATCTTTCGCTATTATAACGCGGCTTTGAAAGGTATTTTCTATAGTGATTCGGTCTCTGCCCATTTCGTTGCACGCTTTCTCCAGTCGTGTAAGTTCCTCTTTGAAGCCTTCAAGGCTCACCATTCCACTGTTCCAAGAGTCTGCGTGTTTGGCGATGAGTCGCAACATCTTGTCACCACCTCCTCCGATTAAGATTGGTGGATGAGGTTTTTGGATGGGTTTAGGGATGCAGACAGCCTTGTTTACAGAGTAGTGTCTTCCCTTGAATGTGACTTCGTCTACTGTCCAGAGCTTCATTATGATTTGAAGTGCCTCATCCAGCATCTCAACTCGGACGCCTCCGCTGGGGAATGGTACACCGTAAGCTTCTGCTTCATCCTTATGCCAACATGCTCCAATTCCAAAATTGAGCCTTCCATTCGAAATCATGTCAACCGTCGCCGCCATCTTAGCCAACAGCGACGGATTGCGAAAGAGGTTACAGGTGACGAGGGGTCCGATGCGTATTCTTCGCGTCGCCTCAGCCAACGCAGCCAGCACAGTCCAACACTCCAACGTCGGACCATAAGTAAACTGAAGGTGGTCGTAAACCCAAGCTGAATCGAAACCGAGGCGGTCACACTCCACCACAACCTTCCTTAAAGTAGAATAGTCGGGCATTCCCTGCAGAGCCTGCACACCAAACTTCACCTTCCCCATAAGCAACGCCCGAAACAAGACTATAATGCATCATCGCCTAAAATGGTTACCGCACGAAAAAGATGGCGTGCGAACCGCAGAAAAGATTATAAGATGTGAGCGTTGAAAATTTGTGCCCGTCTATATATCCCTAGTCTTATTGTTTTATATACGCGTATATACCCAGCCTGACGAGCATCTTCTGCAAGCGAGTCAAAACGCCAAAATCGGGCAAGTCCACCTTTAAGCTTATCTACGCCCTTTGCGTTCTGAGTGAAAGGTTAATTAAAACAGAACCGAAGATTAAGGCGATGCGCAGATGAAGACGCTGATTCACAACGGCATCCTAATCCCGAAAAAGCCCGAATGGAAAAAACTACACATCTTCGTGCGTGGAAAGCGCCTAGACCTGTCGCCAGAGCAGGAAGAGATGGCTGTAGCGTGGGTGAAGAAGCTGGGCACCGAATACGTCGAAGACCCGGTGTTCGCCGACAACTTCTTCAAAGACTTCCGCGAAGCCTTAGGCATAAGAGAAAAGATTCCGCCAGAAGAATTCGACTTCTCCCCCGTGATAAAGGAGGTTGAGAGAGAAAAAGCCTACAAACTCAGCCTCACGAAGGAGCAGAAGAAACAGCAAGCCGCAGAACGAAAGATAATCAGAGAAGAGAACAAAGAAAAATATGGTTACGCTTGGATAGACGGAGTGAAGGTTGAATTAGGTAACTATATGGCTGAACCCTCCAGCATTTTCATGGGTCGTGGAAAACACCCGTTACGGGGACGATGGAAACACGGACCCACCGAAAGCGACATAATACTCAACCTGCCCTCCGACGTGCCTAGACCGCTGGGCGAATGGAAAGAGGTAGTGTGGCAGCCGGACAGCATGTGGATAGCCAAGTGGGACGACAAGCTCAGGGGCAAGGAAAAATACGTTTGGCTGGCAGACTCGTCGCCCCTCAAACAGCAGAAGGATATAGAGAAGTTCGACAAGGCAAACGAGCTACAGAAAAAAATAGACGAGGTCCGAAAACACATACTGGAAAACCTGGACGCATCAGACGTTCCCCGAAGAAAAATCGCCACAGTCAGCTACTTGATAGATACCCTGAAGCTCCGTGTGGGAGACGAAAAAGACCCCGACGAGGCAGATACTGTGGGCGCCACGACGCTGAGACCCGAGCACATCCGCTTCGGAAAAGACGGAAGGGCAACCTTCGACTTTCTGGGAAAAGACGCTGTCAGATGGGAGAAACAGGTCAAGCTGCCCGAACTAATCATCACTAACCTGCAGGATTTCATGAAAAACTCGAAATCCACAATCTTCGAAGGCGTGGGCTCGCAGAATGTTTCAGCGTTCTTGGGCGAAGTTGCACCTGGAATATCAGCCAAGGTTTTCAGGACATACCACGCCTCGAAAGTAGTAGACGAGTACTTGAAAAGTTCAGAAGTTTCGAGGGAGAATGCGGAGTACGAGAAGAAGCATGTTGCCACGATGGCTAACCTCGAAGCCGCTATCATCTGTAATCACAAGCGGAAGCCGCCGAAAAACTGGAGCGAATCGCTGGCGAAGAAGGTGGAGAGGCTGGAGAAGTTGGAGGCTAAGGGTACTCCGAGTGCGTTAAAGCACGCTAAGGCTCTTCAGTACAAGATTGAGGCTGTGCGGGAAACTAGGGACTACAACTTGGGGACTTCCTTGAAAAGCTACATCGACCCCCGTATCTATTACAGGTGGGGTCGGAAAGTGGATTTTGACTGGAAGCTCTACTATCCTAAGACATTGCAGAAGAAGTTTTCTTGGGTGGAACGGGAAGAGGGCTAAGTTTTTCGAAGCGTATGGCGTAGACTAGTTGGTTTTCGTTCCATTCGCCCTGTTTCTTCTTCCAAATCCGTTTGAATTCTTCCAGTGTAGGGTGTCCTTCTGCTTTGGCTTCTTCCTCGGTGAAGTATTTTAGGCGTTTTCTTTCGACTGAGACTATGCGTAGGTCTGTGAAGTGGGGTTCGTGCACTGTTGCGTGGATTGTGTTTCCGGTTTTTATTCTGGGGTCTGGGGCGGTTGTTCTGGTTGTTTGGGTTTTTGTGCCTTTTAGGATGGGTTCTTTTTCGGCTGCGGTGAAGGTGAGTTCGCTGGGTTCTTCGATGACTTCTTTGACGATTTCTTCGATGGGTTTTTCTGGTTTTTGGGCTGCTTTTGCGATGATTTGTCGTGCTTTTCGTCCGTGGACGGGTTTGGTGGCGATTTCTCTGGCGACTTCGACTTGTCTCGCGGGTTCTTCGATTTGGCGGGTGATGGTGAGGGCTGTGCTGTAGTCGAGCGTGCCCGTTTCTCGGGGTACGCCTGCTTTTTCTGTGGGGGTTATCATTCTTTGGATTTCTTGGGGGGCTTCGGTGAGTTTGAGCCAGTTGCTTACGGTGTCGGGGGAGACTCCGATTTTTTTTCCGATGGTTTCTTTCGTGGGGTATTTTTGGGGGTATTTGGTTAGGAGGTGTTTGCAGCAGTTTCCTTTTTCTAGGGCGCTGAGGTCTTCGCGTTGTATGTTTTCGACGAGGTTTAGTTCGATTATTTGTTCGTCTGTGAATTCGCGGATGATGGCTGGGACTTTTTGTAGTCCTGCTTGTTGGCTGGCGCGGTAGCGTCGTTCGCCCACTACGACTTCGTATTCGTTGCCCGTGGGGCGGATTATGATGGGTTCGAGGAGGCCTACTTGTTTTATGCTGTCGGCTAGTTCGTTTAGTCTTTCGATGTTTATGTCTAGGCGGGGGTTTAGTCGGTTTGGGCGGATTTTGTTCAGTTCGACTTCTTTGAGTTCTGCCATGTTGTTGGCTCCTCTTTTTCTATGAGGTGGTGTTTGGTCTTATTAAGTGCGTGTGTTGGGTTTTGTGTGCTCTGCGCTTAGTCTAGACCGTCCTATTAGGCTGTGATAAGGATGGAATGTTTTATATGGGGTTGGGGGTGATTTGTAGTTTGTTGGTGTGTTTGGTTGGTTGGTGGGGTTTTTGGGGAGGAGGAGCGGAAGAAGCATAGGGGTAATTGTATTGATTGTGGGCATGAGTTGGAGTTGTATATGTTGGATTTGAAGAAGGGTAGGCGGATTTTGCAGTGTACGCAGTGTGGTTTGTATCATTTTTACACGAAGGATATGTTTGGGAAGTGGAAGTTGGCTAAGGCGGCGAAGGTTCCAGACCTGTGGCGGTAGGCTGTAGTGGGCAGCGGTTTATAGCTGGATTCTGAATCGGCATTGGTTGTCTCCGTGGATGATTGATTTTTCTAGGGTTACGTTGACTGGGCGGTTTAGGGTGGCTTCGAAGAGTTGTTTTGCCCATCCTCGGGAGCAGTTGCACCACGTCCATGAGAGTGTGCCTTTTGGGATTTTGTTGACGAAGGAGCAGTAGCATCTTGGGTAGGTGATGTAGACTTTGTCGCCCTCTCGGTGCAAGTGCTTGTAGACCTGGCTGAAGTTGTCTATGAACTCGTCCACATTCTTTGACTGCTGGTATACTTTGCGGGCTTTTTGGATGAGGCTCTGGGTCTGGCACCGTCGTCCGCATTGTTCGAGTATTTTGGCTCGGGTTTTTTCGTCAACGTTTTTGTCCATTGAGTCTATCAAGCTGGTTATCCACTTTTCCATACGTTTACTCATTCCAAGCCCGCCTTAACATTGAGGAAAACTATGATATTGAGGGCAAAATTAAAGCTTTGCAATTAGCAAAATATCAGACTAGTAGAGAAAAGTAGTCCATATACGCCTGCACCAGTTGGTAAAAGAGGCTAGAAATGGTCTAGAGCACTCATGTAAAATCTACTACCATAGGACTCGTTAAACGAAGCCTCAGCCGTTAATTCCTTCACCATCAACACGCCGTGTCCATCTTCAAGAACTGTGAAACCTCTGGATCTGTAAATTTGACCTAAAGCAGAGTCTCCTAACGGCACTCTTCCAATCACAATTCTCTGCCCCTTTGGCTCAATTAGCCCGATAAGTCGGTTCATTTCTTTTTCATCGTGAGCAATAAGCTCCCTGACTCTAGCTACTTTTTTCTCCCTCTTGAACATGACATACCCTCTCTGAGTTGTAATACATTCTCTAGCCGAAATCTGAAAATGCTTGGCAAGCACCTTCAAATAGGTCTCGTCTCGCACCACGAAACCCGTTCTGCCCTCCACATATTTGGAATAGAGACTAAGCATTCTCCCAAAGTCCCACATGGAGTTCTCCTTCGGCTTCGAAGCCTCCCGACTTTCCGCTTTCTCCTTCAGCTTGTATGCTGAATTGAATGAGTCCACGTTAGAATAGCCTAATCTGCAGTACAGGGCATGAGCTCCAGTCGTCTGGTTCGCCGTGAGAAACGAAAATCGATAACTCTTTCCCAAGAAGTATTCATGTGCCTTCTTCAGAAGCATGGTGCAGATGCCCTGTCTCGTATATCCAGGTAGGGTGGCAACTGCAAAAACGCCCCCCACTTTCTCTACGGCTCCATCACCAGTTCTCGTGGTCAAATCCATGACGCCAACATATCCTAACACCTTTTCCTCTTTCACGGCACAGAACCCAACACACCCGTCTCTCAGCCTCGGGTCCACCCTGATGAACCTCTCAAATTCCAGTTGCTCGAAGGGCCAACCAAACGCCTGCTCCAACAAAGGCAACAGTAAGCCCTTTTGCTCCAACTCCCAATAAGTTATGATTTCCATTTGCCTTCAGCCTCAATCTAGGAGAACCCTGTAGGGTCAATGAGACAGATAAGAATTTTTCATTAGATTCCTATGCCATGACTATTCGATGTTTGGTTTAAGGTAGAAGATGTACCATGCTTCTTCTTTGTAGTATTCTTCCTTGTATTCTCTTTTGCGGCATATAGCCATAGCTGCAGGATTATCCGTATAAAACACAATCGCACCATCCCCCCTACTCCTAACTAACTCCTCAAAGAACTCGAAAAACCTCTCCCCAAACCCCCTCCCCCTATACTCACTCTTGAGCCAAACCTCGTGAAGCTCCACAAACTCCCCCTCACCGCCAACAAGCCTCTCCAACACTTCCCTGTCTTCCCTGTCCCTAGGAACGCCTCTCCTATGCTCCCCAGTGCTCGACTCGTGCCAAATCGCATGCCCAACAACCTCCCCATCCAACCTCCAAACAATAAGATGAGACGGATTATCCTTAATCAAATGCTCCTCTATTTCGCCAAGCTCCCCAAAACTAACATCCTCCAACCCGATGGATTTGAAGTAGTTGTGAAGGTCCTCAAGACTCTTGTAATACTTCTTGAATTCCTCCAAGTCACAGCCAACAACAAACCTCAAAACCCAACTCTCTCCACCCTTCTACAGAACCGCCTGAAACAACACATAAACCATAATCAACACCACACCCCCCACCTGCGAAATACCACCCCTCGTCAAAAACCGCCACAACAAAATATTCATCGTCAACACAAACAACAAAATCTCCGCAAACGCAGCAGCGTCAATGATAAACGAAGACGCTATAAAAACGAGCCCCAACACCAAAGTAATCGTCGCCAAATTAGCCCCAATCACGTCCCCCAACACCAAATGAACACGACCCCGCCTGACCGCCGCCAAACCAAACGCCAACTCAGGCAACGACGTACCCACCGCAACAACCCTCGCCCCAATCAGCACCGGCAGAATCCCAAGCAGAGAGGCAACGCTCACTGCTGAGGAAACCACAAAGCGAGAAGCCAAAACAACCAACAACGCGCAAACGACGATAAACAGGAACGTTCTCCTCTGGCTTTTTCCAACGGTCTTCGTCACACGGTCAGCCGACGCCGGACTCCTCTTCTTAG
Source organism: uncultured Candidatus Bathyarchaeia archaeon (assembly GCA_964544285.1). Lineage (GTDB taxonomy): Archaea > Thermoproteota > Bathyarchaeia > Bathyarchaeales > SOJC01 > CAYGVX01. The sequence continues at coordinate 1,726 of CAZJAQ010000054.1, read as the reverse complement.
CCATCTCATACAAGCTAAAACCAAAGACCACCAACAAAGCAACTCCAACAATCTGGTTAGCAAAAAGCGGAATAGCGACAGTCACCCGCGAAATGACGAGGAGAAGAGGCACAATCGAAGCCAAAAACAACAAATCAACCAACTCCACCATAGGCTCAACACAACATTTTTTAAAAGCACCCAAAACCCCCAAAACCCCCACAACGATGCCTATGTTAAAAACGTGCGAACCCAAGATGTCCCCAACAGAAATTTCAGGCGCCCCCTCCAGAACCGCAAAAACAGCCACCGAGACCTCTGGCAACGTAGTTACCAAAGCAAGAATCACGAAGCCAGCTGACGCCTCACTCAGCCCCGTGAACTCCATAAACCTCTCGATGTAACCTATAGCAAAATGGCCAGCCAACGCTAAAACAATCAACGAAACAGCAAGAATCAACAACTGCACTGCGATTACTTCAATCATCAAACCAACCACCCTACCTATCAAAACAGAATTTAATATGCGTTACGCCAAAATGAAGGCTCAACTAACAGATTCTCGGCACCGGGTCACCCACGGGCATAGGCAAAATCCGCCGCCCCCCGACCACCGTCTCCATCGCCACCACGTCAAACTTGCCAGTAGCCTCACCGATAATCTCAGCATCCCTCCCCTCCTCAGTGCCCCTTAAAACCTCTAAAACCTTTTCAGCCATCTCCGCAACCACCCCGATTATCACTTTCCCTTCATTCCCAACTTCCAAAGGGTCAATTCCCAACATCTCACACGCCGCCCGCACATCCTTCCGAACAGGAATCCTATCCTCATACACTAGAATCCCCACCCTCGCCCTTTGACTCCACTCGTTCAAAGCATTCGCCAACCCACCCCGCGTCGGGTCCTTCATCGACACCACACCCCCAACCTCCAACACCCGCCCAATCATACGATTCAAAGGCTTCACATCCGACACAATCCCACTCCCGAAGGCTAAGCCCTCCTGAGCCGACAAAACCGCCAACCCATGATCAGCCACAGTCCCAGACAGAATAACCTTGTCACCAGCCCGCAGGTTCGCATCCAACACCCAACGAGCATCGAAGCCACGCCTAAACTTCCGCACCACAGCCAAATTGTGATCTAAGGCTTCACTGCGTCTCCCAATCCCACTCATGTTCACCACCAACCCCCCCAAGCTACCCTTTTCAACCACCTTCGTATCCCCAGTCACCACAAAAACCCCCGCCTCAACACAAGCAGCCTTCATGCTCGCCAAAACCCGCTCCAAATCACCAAAAGCCAAACCCTCCTCCAACACAAAACCACACCCCAAAGCCACAGGCTTAGCCCCCAAAACAGCCAAGTCATTCACCGTCCCAGCCACAGCCAACCGCCCAATATCACCACCAGGAAAGAAAATCGGCTTAACAGCATGCGAATCACTCTTAAACACCACACCATCCACAACAGCAGCGTCATCCAAAGCCTCCAACCCAACTTCTGCCCCTTCAAAACCGCCTAAATAGGGCAAAACAAACCTCTCAATCAGCTTAGCCATCACAGCCCCACCCGCACCGTGAGTCATCGTAACCCGCTCAGCTTCAGGCATAACAAATTCCTCACAGAAGCCAATATGCCGCCAACACATAAACACATCGAAAAACCACACACAACCCACAGTATATAAATAAGCAAGGAATAGACAAAAACATGTAAACACCAAAATAAACCCCCACCCACCCC
>CAZJAQ010000053.1:0-9351 GCA_964544285.1 uncultured Candidatus Bathyarchaeia archaeon | reverse complement strand
TATGACAGTTTAAATATTAGAAGTGTGGTTTATCGTAGCAAGAGGACGCAAAACCATGGGTTCAAAGTCGCCAAAAGGCGAATTCGCCGCAAGACAACTAGCTAACAAGAGGAAGAGATACCGCTGGAGCGACCGCTACTTCAAACGGCGAATGCTCAGGCTAGACGTGAAAGTCGACCCCTTGCAAGGCTCACCCATGGCACGGGGAATAGTCCTCGAGAAAGTGGGCGTTGAAAGCAAACAGCCCAACAGCGCCATCAGAAAATGCGTGAGAACGCAACTCATCAAGAACGGCAGGTCAATCACCGCCTTCTTGCCCGGCGACGGAGCCCTAAACGTAGTGGACGAGCACGACGAAGTAGTCGTTGAGGGCATCGGCGGCTCCCGAGGAGGAGCCATGGGCGACATTCCCGGCGTCAGATGGAAGGTCGTCACGGTTAACGGCGTTTCTCTAAACGAACTCGTATACGGCAGAAAACAGAAACCGATGCGTTGAAAGGTGCCAAAGAATGAGCAAACAAGCTCAAGAGATTAAGCTTTTCGGGAAATGGAGCTTTCAAGTGGCTCAGGTGCAAGACTTGGGCTTGAGGAAATACGTTTCTCTTTCTCCAGTCTATGTCCCCCACAGCATGGGCAGACATGAGCACCACCGATTCCATAAAGCAGAAGTGAACCTAGTTGAAAGGTTCATCAATAACTTGATGAGGCCTGGAAAGCACGCGGGCAAGAAAGCCAGAGCCATAAACACGGTGAAAAACGCTTTCGAAATCATTCACCTGCAAACAGGAAAGAACCCTGTTGAAGTCCTCGTAAAAGCCGTCGAGAATTCTGCACCTTGTGAAGATACTACTAGAATCAGTTACGGAGGTGTTGCTTACCACATGGCTGTTGACGTTTCGCCTCAAAGGAGAGTAGACGTTGCCCTTCGTCTGTTGTCTGAGGGGGCTCGGAAGGCAACGTTTGGCAATCCCCGCACGTTGGAAGAGTGCATAGCAGAAGAACTGATTCTGGCAGCAAACAGCGACATAAAAAGCTTCGCTGTGTCTAAGCGGAACGAAATGGAAAGAATCGCCATGGCTAATAGGTAAGCCTACTGCATGTGCATTTCCACGACGTCCTTATCGCCCAGAACGAAGGATAAGCCTACTTTCTGGGGGCTGAAAGAAAGCCGTTTTGACCACACTCTGGCATAAGAAAAGCGTCTGTAGAAGTCGCTGTGAATCTGTTTTGCCAACTCTGCAACTGGGGAGTCTTTCTTCAGAATAAACGGCGTCGGCGAAGGCTCCTTATAGGCTGGCTCCTTGGTGTAAACACGGATAATCTCGAGCATTCTAAACAGTTCTGCACCGATTCCTTTCAGTCCATACCCAGTTTTGCAGGACACTGGAATTACTTTGAGGCGATCTTGGACAAAGTCTCTCAATTCTTCAAGCCTTTCAATGACTCCTTCGACGTCGAACTTGTTTGCCACGATGACCGAGGGGCGGAACACTGCGCTCTCGAAGATGGAGTCTTCAACGTCGTCGAGCACGGCGTTACCGTATATTTTTACGATGGCGTTAGAAATTCTGTAACTCTTCAGCAGTCTCTCCACGTCTTTGAGGGTGCAGTCCATCAGGTTGCCTATCGCGAAGATTCTTAAGCCTACGCCCATGTGTTTTCTCTCTATTTCCACTCGGGCACTGGGCTTCTTGACGAGAATGCGAGCGTTTTCAAGCTCATTCAACATGAGAGAAAGTTGTCCGGAAGGATTTTTCATCAAGTCAACCATCAAAATCACGCCGTCAGCGTTCCTTGCCAAGGCTAAGGTTTGTTGCCCCCATGCTTTTCCCTCGGCAGCGCCTCTGATTAGTGCTGGGGCTTCGACGATTTGAAATTGAAGGTCTTCGAAGTGAAGCATGCCGGGGACGGGTTCAAGAGTCGTAAAGAGATAGTCAGAAACTTCAACCTTAGCGTTCGTGAGCGAAGCCAGAAGGCTACTTCGTCCCACCTTCGTCTGCCCCAAAACAGCAATCTGAGCAGCGCCCTCTTTCTCGATGAAAAACTTCGGCCCCCGTGCAGTCGCTTTTCTACGTTTTTCTTCTGCGAGTTCTCTCCGCAAGATGGCGATTCTCGTTTTGACCTGTGCGCGAAGCTTCTCTGTGCCCTTGTGTTTAGGAACCAAGCTTAGAAACTCTTGCATGAGTTGAACCCTTTCTTTCGGGTTTCTCGCCATCGAAACTTCGTCCCATTTCTTCTTCGCTTCTACGGGCAAATTGGTGGGCATGGTGGCGCTGCTCCTTCATTCTAGAAGGTTAAGGGGTATCTATGTATATCAGAAGAAAAAACGGTTTTGCTAATCAGCAAAGCCAATCGTCTGTTTGCATGGCTTTTTGAAACGAAAAAAGGGAAGGATAGATTGGCAAAGTTTGTTAGGGTTTTTTGCGCATGAAGTACGCTAGAAGAATCGTGCCGACAGCGATTAGTAATACTGGAATTATGAGAACGTATAGAGGAGCTGTGAACGCTTGCTGGGCATCTCTCAAAGCGCTTATGTCCGCCCTCACGGTGCCTATGTCTGTTTCTATCGTCGCAGTGTCTCCTTCGATTGAGGTTATTCTTCCTTCGAGTGTGCCCAGTATCGTTTGTATCGTAGCGGAGGAGCCATCGATTGCGGTTACGCTTAGTTGAATGGTGGTTAGGTCTGCTTGGATGAGCCCCAGGGTAGTGTTTATCGTCACTGTGTTTTCTTCTATTCGCACAAGCTTTGCGTCGATGGCGTCAAGCTTCACGGTGATGAAGCCCAAATCGGTCTTTATGGTTCCCACGGTTCCGTTAACGCTGATTAGCAGTGCGTTCCAGCCTGTCAACGTCGGGCTTAGCAGAAAGCTCTTGAAGGATGTTCCCCTCGCTTCAATCGTGCTCGTGAGGTATCGGGCTTCGACGATCAACGAATACGTACCAGGTGAAGCATCGAGCGGCAACGCGTATGCTATCTTGTAGAAACCCGTTGAAACGAGCGTGATGTTCTGAGAATATTGATAGTAGAATGTTTTGCCGTCTGGACTGAGGAGTGTTGCGCTGATGCTTGTGGCGTTGATGGCTACACCTCGGAATCTTATCTGCGTGTAGAATTCCGCTAATTCTCCTCTGAAGTGTATCGCACCCACATCGACTTCGACATCCAAGGGAGTAACATCTATAACCTTGAATATTGCTTCTGCGTAGTCGACCTCGGTTTCTAATGCCTTTATGATTTGTCTTCCCGCTGTGGAAAGGGGCACGTTGAAGGTAAATGCGAAGCTTCCAAAGTCATCAACCAAGGCTTCGCCGATTAACATGTCGTTGAATTTAATTCTCACTCGAGCTTCAGGTAGGAACCCTGCGCCGTTTACTGTGACTTTGGTTCCAGCGGGACCTTTGTTTGGGTTTAGAGTTATCAGAATTACCCTGAACAACGTTGAGGCTCTTTTACTCGTTACCGTGTCTATCGCTGTTATCTCATGAGTTCCCGTAGCGGAGTCAGGGGGCACCGCCATTAGATATGTGAATTCGCCGACCGTGTTAGCCGTCGTGTTTCCGACTAGTTTATCGTCCCAGTAGATTGCAACTAATCCTTCTGGGGTTGCCTTTGTCCCGCTTACAGTTACTTCGGCGCCCGGCGAGCCTACACAGCGGTCTGTGAAGATTTCTATGTGGCCTGCAAGGGCTACTGAGTTACCCAAAAGCTGCTCCGTGTCAGCGTTTGACGAGTAAAAGTCGAATCCGAGAAGCACGATGTGTCCTCGTCCCACTTCCTTGTGAATCACCACTGGATAAGTTCCGTCGTCAACAACGACGTTTGTTTCGCGTGTGACGAAACTCATTGCGCCATTTGGGGCTACAAAGGAAGGTGACACGCCCTTCGCAAGCGGATCGCTTTGGTCAACTAGGTAAACTGTGCGGTAGGTTATGTAGTTGGTGCCTCGGATGGACATGAGTCCTGATCCGGTAAGGATGCCGTAAGCGCAGCCAAAGTCGCAGACTACTATCACTCCTCCGCCATTCAAGAAGTCGGATAGGGTGTCAGACCATGTTCTGCCGATGTTTTCCATGGTGGAAAGGCCTGCATATTCTTGTTCTGGAATGAGCAGGATGTCGTTTCCTTGTAGCATGGAGTCTAGCTGCGTGTAATCCCACAACTCTGTTACGAAGTAGTTTGGCCCGAAACTGGATTGTATAGCCCTCAAAGTGTTCTGGTATTCTTGATAGTAATCAGCGTATTGCACGTAGGCTAAGATCCTTGTAGTATACTTCACTGGAACTAATGCTGAATGAACGTTATTTCTCGTATAATTCTCTCCTGGGACGGGAGGAACGTAGACTGTGATGTTGTACGTTCCAGTTTTTGTCGGGGTCCAAGGATGACTAATCGTGTAGGCAGTCCCATTTGCGAGGTTGGGAATGGTGACGGCTTCTACAACAGTGCCGTTTATCAAGAGTTGTAGTTGTACGTTTGTTTCAGCCTCTAGACCCTCGTTTCGCACGGTTGCGTTGAGCACGGTGGAGTCGTTGGGCTCCAAGAAGCTTGGGGCGGCGAGAGAAGCGATCAATTCGTGTTCGTAGCGAACTCTGAACCACTGTATCATGTTTTTGAGCATGGTCTCGCAGTCTTTGAACAATGTCCAGTCGATTGGTCCCATTCCGTTCCAGAAAACAACTTTCCCGGGAAGGCCTTGGGTCGCTATGATTTTGTCGTATCCATCTACAAGTTCAGCCACTGTCACGGCATTTCGCGAAGTGTCAGCTTCGGCGTTGTCGCAGTCTCCATATAGCCCATAGATGTGGTATCCCAATGGAAAGCTTCCGTAAGGTCCGTTCATTATGGGGTGCGTTGGGTCGGTCACGTATAGGTCGTATTCTCCTAGGTTATCACCTGTTGAGGATGAACGGACAAGTTTGGCTAGGAGTTGGTCGTTGTACAAGCTGTCGTAGCCTGTAACGAGTAGGTTCCCTCCTGAGGAGAGGTAGGATTCAAGTGTTGAGTATTCGTTTGAGGTTATCCATCTGTGGCCCTTGCCGAAGACTACTATTTTGTATTTGAGTAGTAGGCTTAGGTCTTCGGTGTAGAGGTTCATGGCATTGTTGTTGTATATGTCGTAGCCTATTCCCATGGAGTTTAGTATGGGCGTTATGGACGTTAGCTCGCTGTAGTCGGAAATTAGGGCGACTTCAATGTAACGGACGTACACCATTTTAGTGGCAGCGTTGTTTATCGTGACATTTTCGCTGGGGACTGGAGTAGTGTAGGCGGTTATGTTGTAGATTCCAGCAGAAGTTGATGCCCATAGATAACTTATGGAGTGCCATGTGCCGTTCACGAGCTCATCTACTGTTTTGCTCGCAACTTCAGTGCCGTTTATCAGCAGTTGAAGTTTCACGTCGGTTTCACTGTTCATTCCAAGGTTGTACACCGTTGCGTTTAGCAGTGAGGTCTCTCCGGGTTGGAGACGTTGGGGGACTTCCAAGGATACTCCTAAATCATGCTCGTGTTGAATGCCTACGGGAACGTTTGTTTCCGTCAGTAGCACTTCGACGCGGCTTCCATAGTAGTCTGTAGCTTCTAGGCTGATCCATAGCCCCGAGGACTTGTCGTAGAAGAAGGAATATTGATATCCCATCTGGACGGGACATATTTCCCAGCATTCAACTGCCCGTGGACCCACGATTATGATGCTAGTGCCGTTGACTGTCGCTGTCGTAGACAGGAGGTTTATTTCTGAGCCTATGTCTATGTTGGTTTCTATCCATCCGGGATACCATTGACCCGCCCATGCGCCGCTTTCGACGTATCTGTTCATCGTGTTAACGATCATCGAGTCCGTGAGGTTATATCCCGAGGGGTCATGAAGTTCCATCGTGATGTAGATTCTATGCGGATCGACGTAATGGTCGTAAACGAAGTTCCAGTAGCCAGTGCCTATTATGCTGCCTGAAGAATCGTAATAGTTGAGGGCGTAGTTTGCGTATTGTCCCTCTACGGGGTTAATGAGCGGATAGTGCACGCTGACGAATTTTGTTCTCCTATTGTTTATCGTGACGTTTTCGCCTGTTACAGGTGGCGCATACGCTGTAACGTTGTACATCGCTTCCACGGTGGGGGTCCATGAGTAGCTCGTGGTGTATGAAGTGCCGTTTACGAGTTTGGGAATAGTGATGTTGTGGGCGAGCGTGCCGTTTATGAAAAGCCTGAGTTCTACGTCTGTTTCGTTGCTCAAGCCACGGTTGTATACTGTTGCGTTTAGAAGCGTCGTTTCACCTGGCTCTAGGTATTGTGGTGCGTCTAAACGGACGGTTAGTTCATGCTCGTATTTTGCGCCTAACAGCCAATCTATCATGTTGTTTGCAAGAATGAAGTTGTCTCCGTTTTCGATGGCAAAGTCGCCCACTGTGTTCTCGTCTGCTATGCCTATTACTCTTCCAGTCGCCACTTCCGAGACTGCTAGCATGATGTCCTTATGCCAATAACCGTCTCGGATAATATCTGTTGCTGGCGAAGAAACAATTAGATGAGAAATTGGAGAATCGAAGTAGGCTGAGGTGACTCCTTCTGTTACGTCGTGGGGAGTGATGTCACTTGTGTATCCAGACCAGCCATAATAGTAGTCCCACTCTATGCCGGCGAAGCTTGTAAGTTGCCTGTATATCGTAGGAGAATCGTCGCCGATGACTAGTAATCCCTTTCCGTTGAGTACGAAGTCTTGTATCGCTAGGATTTCATCCCAAGAATAGCGGTACCACGCTTGGGGAATGACAAAGACGTCGTAGTCAGCCAGTGTTTCTGGCGTGATTGTGCCTGCGGTGTAGGTGTCAACCACGTAGCCTCTCTCAGTGAGGTTTGCTACCCACTTGCTGTACCACATGATGGGGTCGCATCTGGTTTGATCGAAGAGGACGAACCCAACGGGGTACCTTACTGAAATCATTTTTGTTATTACATTGTTGTCGATGATCGTTTCCCCCGAAACCGGCACCACGTGTAAAGTAACGTTGTAGGTTCCTTCCACGAGGGGGCTCCAAGAAAGACTCGCTGATGTTGAGGCACCTTTTGCAAGGAGGCTAATGACTGTCGAATCTGTTTCGTTTCCCTCTATCAGAAGCTGCACTGTCACGTTTTGTTCATCGTTTGCCCCAAAATTCAGCACGCTAACGCGGAAGGACGCTGTATCCCCTGGTTGAATGCGTGATGGCTTTTGCCAGTCGAAGATGAGAAGGTCATGTTCTTGTGGAGCTCGGTTAACGGCTTCGTTTGCGTCGATTCTTCCATAGCCATAATACTCGTCAAAGCTTGGTTCTCCCAAGTCAACCCCTGTATACCTTAACTGGGCTCTCACCCAGTCTCTGGTCACGTTGGGGAATTGGCTCCAGATGAGGGCAGCCACTCCAGCAACGTGAGGGCAAGCCATCGAAGTTCCACTCTTATAATCGTAAGAGTTGTCCCAAATTGTAGAGAAGATGTCTACTCCTGGAGCTGCAACCTCAACCCAGTCACCGAAGCTCGTGAAATAGGCTGGGTTGTCGTCGACTCGAGTGGCAGTGACCGCCACGACCTCGTCGTAGGCAGCGGGGTAAAGCTTGATGTTCGTTCCACTATTTCCAGCCGCAGCCACGACTAACACACCACGGTCGTAGGCGTACTTGACAGCGTCGTGAATGAGCAAGCTGTCCATGGAACCACCCCAACTGTTACTAAGGATATCTGCCCCTTGGTCCACTGCATGTATAAGAGCCTCTGCAAGGCCATCTTCAAATCCCCACCCACCAGCGTCTAAACCCTTCTCAGCCATGATTCGAACCTGAGCTAAACCTGCTATTCCTTCGCCGTTGTTAATCTCTGCGGCTATGATGCCCGCGCAGTGAGTTCCATGCCCATAGTCATCCATAGGGTCATCGTCATCGTTGACCCAGTCGTAGCCCAACTCCACGTAGTTAGCAGCGAGATCTGGATGGTCATAATCAACACCCGTGTCGATGACTGCCACCAGAACAGAGGGGTCGCCTAGCGTTGTGTTCCAAGCCCACTCTGCCTCAATCCGCCACGGCGCCCACTGTTCCACGTAATAAGAGTCGTCTGGAACGAATTGTGCCTGAAACTTGACGTTTGGCTCCACATACCTTACGATGCTATCCTCCTGCATCCGTGCTACGAGTGAAGACAACGAGTCGAAAGGTATGTCAGCAACTACTGCGATGGCTTTGTCCCTAATCGAAATCGTGTTGACGAGTGTTCCTCCCTTTTCCACGATTAGGTTGGCGAGTTTTGCGTAGCCTTCTGGTTGTGCGTCATTCAATCCTATCACTAATTCAGCCGAGTCTTCGTCAACGTAGGCAAGACTACGCCAGTCGTCTGTTTTGTGGGAGTTGAGGTCTTTGATGAAGAAGTCGAAGCTTGGAGTGTTCAGCCACCCGGTTTCTGTTCTGAAGCCTTGTATCTGAGAGCTTCGCACCCCCGCAGAATAAGAAGTATGGTCTCTGTCAGCTGACTGGGAATCACGACTATCCAGATAGGACACGTGGGGGTTTCCTTTGACTGAAAATACTTCACTAAACGCGGCAGCTACCATACTTGTCAGAAGCAGAATCATGATTAACGCGGTTGATAATGACCTCTTTAATCTCAATTCCTTCAACCTTCTCCCTGTGAAACTTGCACTATATTCTGAGGAGCATCTCCTACTTATGACTTATTGTAAAAGTATTCTAGAGCAGACATTCGAACGATTTTTCTTCTTCTAAACCTGCTGCATTATTCATGCACTGAAAAGGGTCTCCTGCAGTGTTCACCGCAGTTAAAATCTTATCCAACCAACCGACCAACCAACCAAAAAAGCAAAGTGACATCGGGGGCTGGAATCCCTACCGAAATTGCAAATCACATTTATATCCTCACTCAGTTCATATAAACTGAAACCTTTGGGCTTGAACAGCTTTTCAGAAAGACCTGCGGGCCTTGCGTTCTGGACTATGATGCTGCTTAGCGCAGTCCTTCTAATCTATTCCCACGTGGTCACGCAGACTGCTGACGTGGTCTTGCTTTTGTTGCTGCTGGTGGCTGGAATAGTCTTCAGAGTTTCATGGGGTGTATATGCATGGCGACGACCGCTGAGCGTGCCAATGGAGGAAGTAGAACGCGCGGCCTTCTGGATGACGATTCTGCTTGTATTGGGACTCTTAACCTTAGAATTTCTGACCGCCGCTCTCTTCGATTATTATCTGTTCTGCGTTTTTGCCGTGGGTTTACTTGTCTACTGCGCACGCGTGATACTCCTTCATATATTCAGGTAGCAATACATATCTAAAACATCGCGACCATTGGTTGGTTGGGGTAAAGTT
>CAZJAQ010000052.1:0-9451 GCA_964544285.1 uncultured Candidatus Bathyarchaeia archaeon | reverse complement strand
ACGAAGAGACGTGCTCTCCGAGAGAGAATGCTTACGCTGCGGAATCAAAGAAAGAAGAATGTTCTCAGAAAACCTCGACGGAACTCAAGCAGCAGCGGGCTGGGAAAGAGTAAGGGGATAAGAGCCGCCACTGCCTGTTTATTCTGTCTTCTTCGACTTACAATAGTGTGGGCGTCTCCCCGTTTCCTCAAAATCCCTAAAATGCTTAAAGAACGAAGGAGGCTTCGGGGCTGACTGCACAAACTCCACAAACTTCGCGAGCTTCTCCACAGTCTCACGATTCATCTTGTGCTCTATTTCACACGCATCCTTCTCAGCGTTCTCCTCACTCACCCCAATCATGACCAAGAATGCCTTCAACGCGCGATGACGCCTCCCCAACGCCTCCGCAAGCTGCCTCCCTTTTTTGGTCAACACAACACCCCTGTACCGCGTGTAATCGACGAACTTCTGCTCGTCCAACCTCCTAATCATGCTCGTCACACTCGGAGGCTTCACGCCCAAAGCAGCAGCTATGTCTGCAACCCTCGCATACCCATGTTCCTCGATGAGGCTGTGAATCGTCTCAACGTAGCCCTCCTCAATCTCGCTCAACTTAACCGTCTTGCGCGCTTCCACCTTTTCCTACTCCTGGAAGACTGTTAGACAAGGCTAACAATGTTATATTAAACTAAATCCTTATTTATAAGCCTTCCACATATACACGTGACCCAAAACAGCAGAGGCATGATAAAACTGGAACTACCCCTAACACACCTCAAAGACGGCGAAAGCGGAACCATAGTCACCATCAGCACATCACCCAACCCCCACCACGGACATCAACGCCACATGTGGGGGTTCCAGAAAAGGCTGGAGGACATGGGTCTCACTCCAGGAACCAAAGTAACCGTGGTCAAATCCGCACCCTTCCACGGACCCGTCGAACTCAAAGTGAGAGGGTTCAGACTAGCAATAGGAAGAGGAATGGCAGAAAGAATCCTAGTGAGAGTAGAAAAGTGACCAAGAAACGAGTCGTCATCGCCCTCGCAGGCAACGCCAACGTCGGAAAATCCGTCATATTCAACCACCTAACGGGCATGCACCAACACATCGGAAACTGGCCTGGAAAAACCGTTGAAAAAGCAGAAGGAACACTCCACTTCAAGGGCTACACCATAGACGTCGTCGACCTCCCCGGAATCTACTCCCTGTCCACTTTCTCCATGGAAGAACTAATCTCAAGAGAATACATCGCAGTCGAAAACCCAGACTTGGTAGTCAACGTCGTCGACGCCTCGGTTCTCGAAAGAAACCTGTTCTTCACACTTCAACTGATTGAACTCGAAACCCCCATGATCGTAGCGTTGAACCAAATGGACATGGCAAAGAAGAAGGGCATAAGAATCGACCATGAAAAACTGAAAGACGTCTTGGGCGTTCCCGTGGTTCCCACCGTGGCGCCCAACCAAACCGGCATATACGAGCTGCTCCAGACCTCCGTCGACCTCATTGAAAAGAAGGCTGTTGCACCCTCGAAGGTTAGGTACGGAGAAGAGATTGAAGAGAAGATTCAAGAACTGAGCAAAGCAGTTGAGAAGCTCAACCTTCCCTATCCCGCTAGGTGGGTTGCGATAAAGCTTCTCGAAGGGGACGAGCAGGTTGAGAGCAGAATCCGCCAAATAGACCCCAAAACCCTCTCAGCAGCGAAGAGACTCGCGACACAGATTGAGAACGTTCATGGACATTCATGCTCTACCGTGATAACCTCTGCACGATACGAGATTGCCGGCTGCATCGCCCGAGAAGCACAACAGATCGTAGCACCAGTGAAGCCCCCCATGAGAGAGAGGCTGCACGCTTTAACGACTCACAAGGTTCTGGGCTATCCAATAATGGCTGCGGTGCTCCTCTCCGTCTTCTTCACGATTTTCTCCTTCGGAGGCTACACGTCGGCTCTGCTGAGTGACTTGTTCTACGGGTTGGAGCCACTTTTTGGCAGCGTTCTGGGAACTGGAATCGTGGGAGAGCTTGTGTGGGGAGGCATCGCGGAAGGCCTTATAGCGGGAATTACTATCGCATTGCCCTATCTTGTCCCATTCTACCTAGTCCTCTACTTTCTTGAGGATTCTGGTTATCTTAGCAGAATCGCGTTTCTGATGGACAACATAATGCACAAAATAGGCCTGCACGGAAAGGCGTTCATTCCCATGATGCTGGGCTTCGGCTGCAATGTTCCAGCTTGTCTGGGATGCAGGATAATGGAAACCGAGAGGGAGAGGCTAATCGCCGTTTTCGTGGTCACCTTGGTGCCGTGCGCCGCGACTTCGGTCATCATTCTTGGCCTCGTCGGTGTCTTCGTGGGTGCTCAGTGGGCATTGTTATTGTATGCGGTTGACTTGGCGATTATATTCGTTCTCGGGAGAATAGCGTTCAAGGCTTTGCCAGGAGAGCCGACGGGCTTAATCATGGAGATGCACGACTATAAAGTGCCCCATGCCGGGACGGTTGCCAAGCAGACGTGGTTTCGATTGAAGGAGTTTATCAAGATGGCGTTTCCCCTCATAATAGCGGGAAGTTTCGCAATCAAGCTGGCAAGTCTTTTAGGCTTGCTTGAGCCCTTGGCAGTGACTCTCAGTCCCATAACTGTCGTGTGGCTCGGCTTACCCGCCATCACTGGGATAACTCTGATTTTTGGGGTCTTGAGGAAGGAGCTGACCTTGATAATGCTGGCAGCTTTGCTGGGCACAACAAACTTTGCCGCAGTGCTCGAACCGATACAGATGATCGTTTTCACTCTGGTCGCGATGCTCTACATTCCCTGCATCTCAACCATAGGCGCGTTGGTGAAAGAACTGGGGTGGAAGAAAGCGTTCGCCATTACAATCTTCGAGATAGTCTTTGCTATTATTGTAGGTGGAATAACATACAGATTATTGATGCTTGCAAACGTTTTGTAGCTGGCAACAAGGCGAGCATTGTATCAAAAAAGCTAAGTCCAAGTGGAACGTAAAAACGTGCAAGAGGTAAAAACGCTTGAGCTCGCTGGATTATGAAATTAGATTTCTCGCCAGAATGGTGGAGGTCGACACCGACTCTGTCTCGAAGAAGGGCTACGACAAATGCGCATCCATAATCACAGAAGAAGCCCAAAAGAGCGGTTTAGAGGTGGAGATAATCGACGGAGAAAAAGGAGCAAAAGACGGGCTCCCACGCCCAAACGTAATCGTAACCCTTGATTCTGGCTCAGATGTAACGCTACTTTTGGAATCCCACTTCGACATCGTCCCACCTGGACCTGGCTGGACCACGCACCCCTTCAAACTAACGGTAAAAGATGGAAAAGCCTACGGAAGAGGCACCGCAGACAACAAAGCAGGCATTGCCGCAGCACTCGGAGCCATGCGACTGTTGAAGAAGAAAAAAGGGCTAGACATAAACTTGAAACTTCTCGCGGGTGTAGACGAGGAAATCGGCGGCGAACATGGAGTAGACTACGTTCTGACCGACCGCAAACTAAGGGGCGACGCTGGACTAGTCGTCGACGCAGGCTCAGAGAGGCTCTACCTCGGCGCAAGCGGCATCATGTGGGGAAAGATAATCGTCGAAGGAAAACAGGGACACGCGGGATATCCCTTCAAATACAAGAACGCCATCGATGAAACCCTCAAACTCCTCGCCGCCCTCGAGCCCTACAAGCAAGCAGTCGAGAAGAAGAAGTCAACGCTCTACGCACCGCCCGAAGCGCCACGAAAACACGTTTGGGGCAGGTACACCGTAACGATGATACACGGCGGAGAGAAAGAAAACGTCATACCCGGCACCTGCGAGGTCCGCTTCGACCGAAGACTCCTGCCAGAAGAACCCGTAGAACAAGCCGAAAAAGAACTACGAGACTACTTCAAGAAGGCAGTGGAAAAAACTGGCTGCAAGGCATCGCTGGAAATCACTAACAAGCTTCCAGGCTACCACACACCGAAAGACCTTATCTTCGTGCAGACAGTCGCAGAAAACATCGAAAAAACCATAGGCCAAAGCCTGCCCTTCGCAGCGGAGCTGGGTGGCAACGACGGAAGCTTCTTTGCTAAGAACGGGATCCCAGTAGTATGTTACGGAACGATTAGGGCAGACACGCGATACCACGGCTTGGACGAATTCGTTCACCTCGAAGACATCAAGAACGTCCGAGACCTGATAATCAACCTGGGAAAAACGCCAAGAGAAAAAATCGCATAACCACAAACATCGCACGCTTTCTCTGATTTGGTGGGCCGGGCCGGACTTGAACCAGCGACCTTTGGCTCGTAAAGCCAATGTCCTACCAAGCTAGACGACCGGCCCCCTAGAAGGGCGAGCATGCCAAAATCTGTTGGAGAGTTATTTAAGTCTGTAGGCAAAGATTGTTCTCAAGAATGCAACTTCTCAACGAGACTCGCAACCATCCTACCCAACTCTCTACACCTTTCTTCATCTCTGTTTTTTGGCTCTCCCACCGCAGCAGCACCATAATGCCCGGAGTGAGACCGTCCTTGAACGACCATTCCGTGGACAAGCATGGCTTCGAGAATAGAAACAATCGTGGTCTCGGCTCCGCTTGCGACGCCGCCCGAACTCGTGAACGCCGCCCCCACCTTGCCCTCCAGCTTTCCATGAATCTTAACCGACTCGTCGAACATCGCCTTAACTCTAGCCGACATCTGACCGTAGTAAGTGGGCGAACCGATGATTATTCCATCAGCCTTCAAAAAATCCTCGTTAGTCGTCTCATCCACCTTCTTCACCGAGACGTCGACTTTGCCTGTCTCTTTAACGCCCTCAGCAACAGCGAAAGCCATCTTCTCCGTGTTTCCCGTCCTCGAATCATAAACCACTAAAACCTGCAAGCACTACCCTCACCGCGTTGAATGTTCTAAAAGAGGGGCTTGGTGGAGTAATAAAGCTACCGACATCTCAAGTGTATATACCTTATTAATCTGTATGTAAAACACTACGACTAAGTATATACACCTTCCTAAACGAAGTAAATACTGCCTTGTAACATGAGAGGCGAAAGCGTTGAAAACCCTCGAAATCACCCCCCTAACAAACAAAAAACTAACCGTATACCTCGTCGAAAAAGAGTACAATGAACCCTTCTGGCTCATCGAACCACCGTCAAACGGAACCCCCTCGAAAACTCTCCGCCACCTCTTCAGACCATCAATAGCCTTCTGCAAATTCCTAGAACGACTAATCGAGAAAGTGGACCCCGACTTTGCAACTGAAGAGTTGGGAATGCGGTCCCAGAAGGGGTTCAGCGAAGACAACGTCCTAGCTCAGCTATTCAAACAGAAAGACGTGCCTTTCTCCTCGGTCGACATGGACGAAAATGCCCGCGGCTACATAGCCTCAAGCATGGAAGAAAAACTCCAAGCTAGGAATCAAGTGCTCGAAGCGCTGACCAAGTTATCGAAGAAAGCGAAGGGCAGCGTGGAGATGGAATATCTGGTAGCCTACGGCCAATGCTTACAACTGGAACTCGAAAAGATGCAGCGGGAAGCAAGCTTTCCCATACGAGAAAACTGGATTGCCATGGGCATTCTGGACCAAGCACGAGAAACAGACGACAAGGAAGAGGTTACTTGCATCCACATGAGCAGCCCAGAACACGTCAACGAGGTCGAAAAACTCCTAAAGACCTTAGAAATAAACGTCGAAACACTCAAAATATCAAAAAAAATAGTTTCAGCCTCTGCAAAAACCTCCAACTCTGAGGAACTCACAGACCTGCTGCAGTCGATGCAAATCCTGGCAAAGCCTGTAATAAGGAAAAACTCAGAAGAAGACGCGCCCCACATGTTGTTCTACCTAGAAACGGACAAGAGAGCCAGCAGCTTCGACATCTGCATGGCCTACGACGCCGGTTTCAAAGCAGTCATACCCTACGAAAACGTCAACATCGAAGACGCTAAGAAAATCGTCCAGGACGCCATGTTCTCCAGAGGCCCAAAAGGAATCAAACACACCTCTTTCTTCATCGGCGGAAGAGACGCGGAAAGAGCGGAAGAAGTCCTAGAAACAGTGAAGAACACCATGTTTCCACCCTTCGAAACTGGCATCATAATCGACCCGTGTGGAGCATACACCACTGCAGCAGCTGCCGTGGCTAAGGTTGAGGAGGCATTATCATCTAACAAGCTTGGAAGTCTCGCAGACAAGACCTGCGCCGTTTTCGGAACCGGGCCTGTAGGAAGAATCATCGCGGTTCTCCTGACGCGACTCGGCTGTGATGTAATAGTGGTGAGTCCCAACCCGAAGCGCAAGGATGGAGAGGAGTACGTTGAAAGCCTCGAATGCCTACTAAGCAGCAAATACGGTGCAAACGTGAAAGGCGTTTTTGCCCCCACTGCTACTGAGAAATCCCAAGTTCTACGCGAGGCTGACGTGATATTTTGCGCTTCCACTGAGGGAACTCGAGTTATCGAAAAAGAACTGTTAGAAGACGTCAAGCTGTTAAAGGTTATTGCAGACATCAACGCCGTCTCACCCCTAGGAGTGGAAGGAGTAAAGCTGGAAGACGACATGCGAGAGATGACGCCTGGAATTTTCGGAATCGGCGCCCTCACCATTGGCAAGTTGAAGTATCAGTTAGAAAAAGAAATTCTAAGAGAAGTACGAAAAAATGGAAAAGAAGTTTACAACTACAATTTCGCTCTGCAACTTGCGCGGAAACTGCTTCAGAAAGAAGCGTTGGTGGCTAACCTCTCGGTTACCTTGAAGTATCCTGGCAAACAGAAAAAATGATAGTTTTTTCTAAGAAGCCGCCTTGTAAGAGCGATTAATCGTAATCTCAGCGATGTCTGCCGCGTACTCGGCGATACGCTTTATGCTGTCTCGTATGGAGCAAGTGGCGCAGATTATCAAAGCATTCTTTTCCGTCAAGAATGATTTTGAAGCGATGTCTAAGTCTAACTTCTCAATACTCCTTTGCTCTTCTATTACTTCGTCAGAACTGACCACATTCTTTGAGAAGAAAGCCTCGACCGCCTTGTTGTATGAGTCTATGGCTGTGCTCCCAGCGGTAACCATGAGTTTCAGCAGTGGGTCGGAGATTCTTTGTTCTCTTCCGCCTAGGATAATGATGTTTTTTGCTATGTTCGTGGCGTGGTCGGCGACATGTTCTATCCTATGTACGAGGGTTTGATAGTCTAAGCAGTCGATAGGCTCGAGTTCTAGTTGATTCGCCAACGCAGGGTCGAGAGCGGCACTGCGAAGGAGACGGAGAAGGAAGAAAGAAAAATGGTCAACGTCCTCGTCCAAAGTGTAGACGGCTCTCGCCAACTTTGCGTCCCGATTCTCCAGCGAGTTAAGGGCATCTCGACACATAGAGCTTGAGATTAAGTGCATCCTACGAAGACTAGAAACGACCGAGGCTTTCGACTCGTCTATCAACGTTTGGATGTAAATACTCTTAGCGTCAGACTCCATAATCCGCATGTAGAGCACCCCCACTATGTGACGAATTGCCCTCTGCTGCGAAATGGAAAAAATCTTATCCGAAACCAACCTAATGCCCGAATACCCGTTCAAGTAGCAGGCGATTATGCTTCGAACGATCATGACTTCTTTTTCATCTGGGTCAACGCGGAGAGTTATCGTCTTAGGCTCTCTCTTTTTTTCAACTCCTGGAAAGACGACCAGAGAGCGGTCTCTTTGAACAGCTAACGAGACAACGTCGCCCTGTTTCAGCTCGTTCAAGTTTATCCAATGCTTCGGCAGAGAGATTACGAGGGATGATCTTCCTAAAGACATGATTTTACGTTGGTCCATCGTGATTCACTGTCAGGAGTAGATTAAGTCTCTTTCAATATATACTTGTTGAAGGAATATATACTCACGATGGGCTCCAACGATATCATGTTTTCCAATATAGCCTTAAGAGACGATGAATGCTAACAAAACACAGAAATAATAAACCCAGAGAACAAAACACATTCCTGAAATCCTTGTGCTTTCAATCCTACACAAATATGACGTTGACCCCGAAAAACCCATAATGGCTCAAGTGGGCAGGTTTGACACTTGGAAAGACCCATTGAGAGTCATAGATGTCTACAGGCTCGCCAAGAAGAAAATCCCTGACGTTCAACTACTGTTGATAACCAGCATGGCTAAAAATGGCCCTGAAGGATGGCGGTATTATGAAAAAACTGCCGTCACGCAGGAGAAGACTATGATGTACATTTACTCGCCGACCTAGACGGAGTTGGAGACATCGAAGTCAACGCGTTCCAAATAGCTTCCGACGTTATACTGCAAAAATCTATCCGCGAAGGGTTTGGTCTCACTGTGGCTGAAGCGTTGTGGAAAGGGGTCCAGTGGTTGGCGGTAACGTAGGAGGTATCCCGCTACAAGTGATAGACGGTGAAACTGGATTCTTGGTTGTCAACGTCGAAGAAGCAGCGGAGAAAACTATTTACCTTTTGGAACACTAGGACGTAGCTAGGGCGCTGGGTAAAAAGGGCAGAGAACACGTTTTGAAAAACTTTCTGATAACAAGACACGTAGAGGATTATCTGAAGCTTTTCAATTCGCTTTAAAATTGTCATTCCATCGGAACGCTAAAAGTTCTATAGTTACGAGCTTGGAGGGGCGGACCAGAACCTAAAAGGTAAGTCGAATAATGGACCGGGCGGGATTTGAACCCGCGGCCTCCTGAGTGCAAGTCAGGCATTCATTCCAGACTGAACTACCGGCCCACTCAAGTGCGATTTCCTTGAAATGGCAAGTTTGCTATTAAAGGTTTTTAGTTTCTATCGCTTCTTTTGTCTGTTTCTTCAAAACGTTTCTTGGGCGGCTTCCGGCTTTTTTGCATCTTCCATCTGTAACAGCCACGACAACCCCGCGGAATAAAAATAATTCGTTCTTGCCTTACTACGCTGACTTCTAGAATAGATTTTCTATAAGAAATCAGTTATTATGCTTTTATGCTACTGCACCAAGATGTGCATTGAGAGAGGAGACGAAATGAGGAAAACTGTTATTGTAAAAAGCTTGGCAGTTATTGCACTCATCATGCTAACTCTGCAGTCTGTATCCGTTTCAGCTTCGAATGAAGCTAGACCACTCGAGGAAGCAGACGGAGAACCCACGTTGCAAGAATGGTTCGACACGAATGGATACGCCATCAACGTGACTGAAGATGAATTAGGGGTTGAAACTTTCGAAGCAGGGTACTATCAAATAGCGATGCTGGATGAAATCGCTGGGTACGCTCCCTCAAACAACCTAAGCTGGTACCCAACATCGTCGGGCGAACTACACCTAATCTTTTCAGGAGACAACACCACTGGAGACACAACAGTCTTCATGGCGACAGAAACCTTTGGACTGTGCCTAGGCACGCCAGACGGGTTGTTCTACGGTGAACCGAACCCCCAGCTATTCTACACCGAGACAAGCCGCAACCCAGACGGGTTCGACCACGCATTAG
>CAZJAQ010000051.1:0-9561 GCA_964544285.1 uncultured Candidatus Bathyarchaeia archaeon | reverse complement strand
GGAGGTTTATTGGTTCGCAGCGACACTGTGCAAATCAGCGATGACATCATGTCGCAATGGGAAGAACTCTTAGACGGTAAAACGATTGATGTTGTTGAAATCGAGTCTTTCAACGGTAAAACCAGCCAATGCAAAGTTAAGACGTTGGACGATTCGAAACTCGAAAACAAAGCGGTTATTCGCATTCCTGAGAAGCTCTGCCAAACGTTGGACATCAAGAAGGGCGAACTCGTAAGGGTCAAACCGGTAGTTAGTTAGAGGAGATGAAAATTCATGGCGCCTAAAAAGAAGTCAGGTAAAGCATTCTTGAAGGAAGAGGAAAAGCCTGAGATTGCTCTCGACGTCTCAGAGGAAGAGCTGAAGGAAAATACAGAAGCGCTTGAGAAAGCAGAGGCTCTAAAAAGGACCATCAGAGAGCTCATAGGGTCTGAAAACGATAAGGAGCAAGACGACAAGACAACATCACTGTCAAAAATCGAAGGAATAGGCGTTGCTTATGAAAACATCTTGAAGGAACATGGAATAACGTCTGTCCAAGAATTGCTCAGGGCAAACGCCGAATCCTTGTCCAAGAAGACGAGATTCTCCACAGACACAATACTCGAATGGCAAGAGAGAGGCAGGAAGCTCGTCGGAAAAGCGGAAAAGACTGAGCGGAAAGAACCGAAAAGAGAAGAAAAACCGTGCAAAGAGGAAGACGTAAAGCAGAACATCAACAAAGTAAAAGCCCAAGCAGGGGTAATAGGTTACATTCTCAGGAACACCAAGTCTGCGAGCATCGATCTGAAAGACCCGACGAAGGTAATCGACTATGCAATTATGTCTTCTTCAACCCTAGAAGCATCCGAAGAGCTTTCGAAGACTTTCAAGCTTGGCGACGTGAAACACGTGCTAGTGGAAGGAAACAACGCTAAACTTCTTTTCTTCACTGTGGGGGAGAACAAAGTCAGCGTGTTTATGGAGAAGAACGTCGACCACCACCGCATCTATAAAGACGTGGTAGGCTGAAGAAGCCTCTTTCACTCTCCTTTTTTGGAATCCTGGGGAAAATGAGACGGAACGGAAAAGGGATTCTTGCTTAATAGCCCCCTCCCCCCTTTTCTTCTGTTCCCTCTCATCCCTTAAAGGTTATTGGTTAAAAGCATCATGTATGGTGTTACGTAGGTTTCTACAAGTGCTGCCGCTGCGATTAGAATTAAAGTTGTTAGGTAGGCTCTTTTGAGGTTTCTCGAGAGAATTTTGAGTGAAGTCTTAGTTGCCTTGAACGACGTTTGTACGTCTGTTTTAACTAGTGCTGCAAATTTCTTGGGTTTCGCGAGGGCGTTGAAGTAATCTTTTAGTGTTGGAGAGTTGATTAGCGCTGGCGGAATGTTCCCTTGTGAGGCCTTTCGCAAGGCGTTTGTCCAGTAGGCTATCGCTGTGAATTCGAGCCAGCCATGAGGAAATACGGCGGCTACTGCAGTTGTAGTGGGAATGTCTAAGGTAGCGATTACGTTGACACTAATAATCATCCAGACTACAGCAACAGAAGCGGGTATGAGCCAAGTCTTTCCATGCATCATTGGGTAGGCAATGGAGGCAGCGAGGAGTAGGTAGGTTAGGCTGAAGGTGTTGTGGACCGTGATTATGATGAATGTGAGGGGATGCGAGAAACCCACTTGGCTGATTATTGGGGCGTATAGATGGAGGAGGCTGTATTGGAAGAGTGTGTTTAATATGTCCGTTGGGTTCATGAGTGTCCGATGTAGCTTATCACGGTGAAGAGATTTAGAAATTGCCCAATAGAGTGTCGTAAGCGTCAATACGACTTGGTTCGGTTCTTCTTGTGTTCTCTGCGCCCTAGTCTAGACCGTCCTATTAGGCTAGAAATAGGAGTCAAGTGTTGATTAGGATGGCACGGAAGTCTTAAATATTCTCTTTTTCCCCTACCCCGGAGTTCCTAAACTTCAGGCAACTCCAGTTTGGGGGCTACTACGTTTCCATTTCTATTAATATCTCAACCGCTTTTTTCACGAATCGAGAGCATTTTTTGTCGAATACGCCTTGCTTTCGTGCTTCTTGGAGTTGTTCGGGGTCGGTGAGGTCGTAGCCTATGAGTTCTCGGCAGAGGGTGGTGCCGAAGGATTCTGTGAACTGCTGAAGGAATCGTTGGGCTTGGCAGTAGGCTTCTCGTCGGGATTCGTGGCTTGGCTGGTTGGTTCCGTGTTTCATGCCTAGGGCAAGGATGGAGCCTGTGAGGGCTCCGCAGAGGTTGCCGCACAGTCCGATTCCTCCACCGAGGGCGGTGGCGATTTTCGGGATTAACTCGTTAGGCCTGTGCCCGTGGTATTGTTGCATTGTTAGGAGGACGCTCTGGGCGCAGTTGTAGCCCTGCTTAAAGAATGCAGCAGCTTTCTCGGGATAGTCGATTTTGCCTTTCATGTCGCTGTTTCCCTCTTGTTTAGGTGTGGTGGCGGTTTTTAGATTTGTAGTTTTCTTTTTTTCTTTGTGGTTAGTCTGATAGGTTGGCGGCATTTGGGATAGACATGGTTTTGGGTGCGGAGTCGTAGGGGAAGAGGAAGGGTAGGTGTCGAAGTTTGTTTTTCGGATGAGGAAGCCCCAGTTGAGGCAATCCCTTTCGAAGATAAAAAAACAGATTCCACTTAGCCACCTTTCTCGGGAAAACTTCTATTAACTCAAAAGACATAGGATTCCGCAAACACAAAATTATCTGGCTAGTGATGCCCCAGTGACTCGATTTGACGCCGTCGGCGTCGGCGCCCTAAACGTAGACAAGCTCTTCAGAGTGGACAGGATAGCTGGGAAAGAGGATGAAAGCTTCGTCACCGAATACCAAGAGTCATGCGGCGGCTCGGCTGCCAACACCATCGTAGGCTTGACACGCCTAGGATTAAAAACAGGGTTTGTCGGTAAAGTCGCAGACGACCGTGAAGGACGACTTTTGCTCGACGACTTTGAGAGAGAAAACGTCGACACGAGCGGCATAGCCGTGGCAAAGGGCGGACGAAGCGGAGTCGTCATGGGCTTCGTGGACGAGAAGGGCGAAAGGGCACTCTATGTTGCCCCGGGTGTCAATGACGCTGTAGATTTGAGAGAAGTCAACATTGATTACGTGAGAAGTACTAGGCTTCTCCATTTAACCTCTTTTGCGGGCGAAGAATCCTTCGAAACCCAGAAAAAGCTCGTTGGACTGCTTCCAGAAGGTGTCAAAGTAAGCTTCGACCCAGGCATGCTCTACGCTAAGAGAGGCTTGCCAGCATTAAGACCAATCACAAAAAGAGTTTTCGTCATGCTCCCGAACGAAATCGAGCTGCGATTACTTATGGGTAAAAGCTACAAGGCAGGCGCCAAAACGCTGATAGCCGAAGGAGTCAACATAGTGGCGGTCAAGTTGGGAAAGAAGGGCTGCTTCATAACCAACGGCGAAGAAAGCCTAACTGTAGAGCCTTATAAGGTAAAAGTCGTCGACACCACAGGCGCAGGCGACGCGTGGAACGCTGGTTTCCTCTACGGCCTGCTAAAGAACAGGAGCTTGGAGGCTTGTGGAAGGCTTGGGAATCTGGTGGCTTCGAAGTGCATAACGACGATGGGGGCTAGAACTGGGTTGCCCAGACTAGTCGACATCGAATGACTTATATGCGCACATAGGCAAAGAGGGCTCGTTTAGGGAGAAAGATTGTCGAAAGAAGACAAGATGTTGGAAGAACTCAAGAAGATACGTGAGCTTTTGACGCCTAAGCCAGCTCCACCTGCTCCACCGCCGAAGAAAGGTATGTGGAATGAGTTCATGGATTTTCTTTCAAAATACAAAGTCATAGGTCTCGCCGTCGCCTTCATCATGGGCGTTTACCTCGGCAACTTGGTTCAAGCCCTCGTCAAAGACCTAGTACTGCCCATAATAGGTCTCGCCATACCCGGCTTGGAGAATTTGGCAACCTTCGAGATTCCAGTTGCCACTCAAATATTCCTGATAGGAGATTTTCTGGTGGCTTTGATAACCTTCATCATCGTAGCTTTCGTAATCTTCGTCCTAGTCAAGCTGACTAAGCGATGGGGAATCGAATAAGCAACCCACCCTTTTTTCTGATGTCTGATCACTCAAAGCTTTTTCATCAGATACTTAGCGACTGAGTCGAAGATCAGTTTTCCGTCGCCAGAAGCCTGTGGAGTCTCAGTCTTCGTCCAGTCGGGCAACTGCCACCCAAAGTAAGCTCGTTCGGGATGAGGCATCAAACCGAAGATTGTTCCTGAAGGGTCGCAGATACCCGCGACGTCGTAGAAGGACCCGTTTGGGTTTGCTGGGTATTCGCCCTCTGCGTATTCTCCGTTTGAATGGCAGTACCTGAATACCAGTTGGTCGTTGTCCAACAGCCTCTCAAGATATTTTTCCTCGTTTTCTTTCGCAAACATGAAGCGCCCTTCTGAATGAGCCACTGGAATCCTAATTATAGAACCATGAGAAACCTCTCTGGTGAAGACACACTTCCCGCCGCCTTCATGCTTGAGATAGACCCACCTGCAGTTATAGCCCGAAGGAATGTTGGTTCCCAGAGCGGCTTCTGGAAACGGGCTGACGCCGTTGAATTGCGGAAGCATGCCAGCTTCAACCAGAACTTGGAAACCATTACAAATGCTCAGAATCAGCCTTTCTTCGCTCACAAACCTCTTAACGTCCTTTCCCAATCTTGCCATGAGCCTTTTTGCCCATATGGCGCCAGCTCGAACGTAGTCTCCGTGGGAAAACCCCCCGGGAATCACGAGAACGTCGTAGTCGAGCAATTTCTGCTGCTTCACGAGTTGGTTGAAATGGACAACCTCTGCCTTCATCTTGGACTCTTGGAAAGCTCGTTTGGTCTCGGCGTCGCAGTTTGTCCCGCCGACACGCAGAATGCAGACGCGAATTTCCTCACGCTTCAAGTCTCTGCCTCCAAGCCGTGTTTCCAAACGTCGAGAAGTTCGCTTAATTCGGCATCTACCACTCTTTCATCTTTCAACCCATAGACAAGAAGGCGCGGTTCATCTGTCACTCTTCCTACAACTGCATGAGAAACGTTGCGTGTTATGGATTCAAATCGTCCTGCGTGTTTTTTCGGCACTTCTACCAGAAACCTACTATTCGACTCAGAAAACAACGCAAAATCATTCCTATTGACTTCCTTTGCTCTCGGAACATCCTTCAACCGCAGCTCAACGCCACAGCCACCGCTGAAGGACATCTCAGCAGCAGCTACGCCGAGTCCCCCTTCTGAAACGTCGTGGCAAGCCCGCACACAGCCACTGTCAATCGCCTCAACCATGGCTTTCATTGTTTGTTTGGCTGGGGAAACTCTAACCGTGGGAACTGACTTGCCCACTGCTCCCTTCAGTCGATAGTATTCTGAGCCTCCCAGCTCGGCGAAAGTTTCTCCAATTACGTAAACCAGATTGCCCGGAGACTTTAAGTCGAGGGAAACTGCTTTTCGGATGTCGGGTATGACGCCCAAGGCAGTTATCAGAAGCGTAGGCGACACGGGACCGAGGGGTGATTCGTTGTATAGGCTGTCTTTTCCCGAGATGAAGGGACTTTCGAAGGCTTTCGCGAACTCGTAGCAGGCTTCGCAGGCTTTGACGAGGCTTCCCAGTCTGTCGGGTTTTTCGGGGCTTCCCCAGACAAAATTGTCTAATAGGGCGATTCTTCTTCCGCCTACTGCGGTGTTGTTTCTTATGGCTTCGTCTATGGATGAAGCTGCCATCCAGTAGGGGTCTATTCTGCCGTATCGTGGGTTCATGCCGCATGAGATGACTAAGCCCTTCCAGCTGTTTTCTAGGGGTTTGATTACAGCTGCGTCGCTGGGTCCGCCGAATTCACCGTGTAGAGGTTTGAGGACAGTGTTCCCTTTTACCTCGTGGTCGTAGGTACGCACCACTCTTTCTCGGCTGGCGATGTTCGACGAAGAAAGTAATTTCAACACGTAGGGGGTCAGGTTTTTGGGCTCAGGAAAAGTGGGTTCTTTTAGCCTCGTTCCGTTCCATTTGGCGGTTCGCTCAGTCTTGGGTGGGGCGAAGAGAAAGTCTACGCTCAAGCTTGCGACTTCATAGCCCTTGTAACTAATCCTTAAAACATTGTCGTCTGTGAGTTCGCCGATTGGAGTGGCTTCAACGTCTTCTTTCTCGAAGATTCTCAAAGCTTGGTTCAGGTTCTTTTTTGGCACGAGAAGTAGCATTCTTTCCTGAGATTCAGAAACGTAAACCTCCCAAGGAGCTAAGCCCTCGTATTTGAGGGGTACTTTTTCCAGCTGAAGACGGGCGCCGCAGCCGAACCTGTGCGCCATCTCTCCCACAGCGCTGGACAAGCCTCCCCCGCCTAAGTCGGTTATGCCCGAGCCGAGTTTTCTGTCGCGAACTTCAATAATAGCTCTCTTCAGTTTTTCCTCTTCGATTGGGTTGGCGATTTGGACTGCTGGGCGTGAGATTTCTTCAGATTTTTCGGTCAGCTCGGCGGAAGCGAAAGTTACACCGTGGATTCCGTCTCTACCCGTCCTACCGCCTACGAGAAGAAGGATGTCGCCGGGTTTTGCGTTCTTGACAAACTTGCTCTTCTGAAGGAGCCCTACACATCCACAATAGACCACTACGTTGCCCACGTAGCTTTCGTCGAAGCATATGGCTCCGTTCACGGTGGGAATTCCCATGTTGTTTCCGTAGCAGCCGATGCCAGCGACTACGCCGTTGAACAGGTATTTTGGATGCTTGATGCCTTGTGGAAGCGCGTTGTAGTCGTAGTTAAGGGGACCGAACCCCAACACGTCAGTACAAGCAATAGGGTCTGCCCACACGCCTAACACGTCTCGGATAACCCCGCCGACCCCTGTGGCTGCGCCGCCGAAGGGCTCTATGGCTGACGGATGGTTATGGGTTTCCACTTTTGCGGCGACTGCATAGTCTCCTTCAAACTCAACGATGCCTGCGTTGTCTTCGAACACGGAGATGCACCATGAGGGGTTTAGTTCGCTAGTTGCTCGGGCGATGTAGGTTTTGAAGAGGCTCTGGATTCTGCCCTTGTTGGTGACTATGTTTCCTTTGAAGGTTTTGTGGTAACAATGTTCTGACCACGTCTGCCCGATTGTTTGGAGCTCTACGTCAGTTGGGTTTCTGCCTTTCTCGGAGAAGTGTTTCTTGACAGCTTTCATCTCTTCTAAACTCAAGCCCACGCCCAGTTCTCGGCTGATTGCGACAAGTTGCTCATCGTCAGCGTCTAGGATGTTTACTTCGTAGAGTTTGAAGGGTGACTTGCGACGAATGAAGGGAGCGGTCATCGGGCTTCTTCAACCTGAAACGCATAGTTATCCTTAGTAGGGTTTGCCAAGAGTTTCTTGCACATTTCGTCCACCTTGGCTTCTGCATCCTTTCTGCAGTCGGCTTCCAAAAGCATTGTATACATCTTGCTCACCCCAACGCTCTTGACAGGATAGGTAAGTTCTCTCAGGGAACGTGCCGTTGTCTCGCCTTCTGGGTCTGAATGCCCCGGTTTGAGGCTTACTTCCACTCGAGCTTTGTACAGCATAGTTTATAATTAAATAGCTCAAAATTTAAATCTTGTGTAAGTGGAAATTTAAACAAAAGTATAAAAGCTATGCGAGCAGCAGCTTCTTTCCATCGTAGACGGCGGCAATTCCTTTCGTGGAGGTCGCTTGCCCTATCGGTTCTGCTTCAACTCTGCCCCTTTCTAAAGCGTCTAAGACGCCGTCTTCTTCCTCTTTGGCTACGACTATGGCGAACCCCCATCCCATGTTAAAAGTCTTCAGCATCTCCCCGTCTGTGATGCCCCCTGTTTCTTGTATGAGTTTGAAGATGGGTTGGGGCTTGAAGTTGTTAAACTCGAAGCCAATCTTCTTTGAGAATTCGGCGAGTCTGTTGAACTTGAGGTAGGCGTCTCCGGTTATGTGGACGGCACCCTTGATTCTATGCTGCTTTGCGGTTTGCTGTAGAGGTTTTGCGTAGATTTTTGTGGGTTCTAGGACTTCGTGGATGAGTTCTCTTCCTAAGCCCTCTGGGACATCGTGGGAGTCGTATCTGCCGCCCCATTGTTTAAACAAGACTTTTCTTGCAAGCGTGATGCCGTTGCTGTGGATGCCCGAGCTTCGCATGCCTATCACAACGTCTTTGGGCTCGATGCTGTTGCCGAGTATTATGTGGTCTTTGTCCACTTCGCCGATGCAGGCGACTATCATGTCGAACCCCTTGCCCTCTTCCATCCCCCTTATGAGTTCGGATACGTCTCCGATTTCTCCGCCTGCAACGACGCATTGGCTCTCGGTGGCGCCCTTTGCTATGCCTTTCATCCACTCTTGCACGAGTGCAGGATCGGATTTTTGGGCATGTATATTGTCGGCTATAGCTAGGGGTTTGGCTCCAGACCGTATCACGTCGTTCACAGCCATGGCTACGGCGTCGATGCCGATAGTGTCGTATTTGTTGGCGAGCTGTGCCAAGAGGACTTTGGTTCCAACCCCTTCTATAGCGAGGTCGAGGTACCTGTCGCCTATGGGGAAGACGTTGCCATAGGGAAGCTGCAAAACCTCTCCGTAAACACTGAACCTGTATGTTTGTTTCAGCGCTTTCAGAGCAGCCTTTGACCTTGCTCTCAGTTCCCTGTCAACGCCCGCTTTAGCGTATGTTAGTTTCTTCGTCATGGTGGCTGTCTCGTGTGATTATTCTGGGCTCAACGTTAAAAACTTTAAACATGCCCTCTTTCTTATGTTCGATGTGCAAGGAAGAGAGTGCAGCATTTGAGAATCTTGGCGACGACTGATTTTCACGGAAGTGCTGAGGCTTTTCGAAAGACAGCCTTGAAAGCAGGGCAGAGCCATGCGGACGTCGTTGTCGTGTGTGGCGACGTAACACATTTCGGGCTTCCGCAACAAGCCAGGGAACTTCTATCTTTAATCAACACTGCTCCAACGTTGTTCGTGCCGGGTAACTGCGACCCACCCACTTTAGCGGAAGAGAAACTGGAGACCGCAGAGTCTGTCCACGGAAAATGCAGACAAATCAACAGCGTCAATTTCCTCGGTGTCGGAGGTTCCTCGCCAAGCCCCTTCCACACGCCCTTTGAACTATCAGAGACAGAAATCGCCAACATCCTTAGACAAGCCTACAACGCCTGCCAAACCAAATCCACAACAGTTCTAGTTTCCCATTCCCCGCCGAAGAACACCAACGTAGACATAGCCTTCACAGGCGAGCATGTAGGAAGCATTAGCCTAAGAGAATTCATAGAAAAAACCAGCCCAAAACTAGTCATCTGCGGTCACATCCACGAAGCACCAGGCACAGACACGATAAACAACACCACCATAGTCAACCCAGGACCCGCAAGACATGGAAGATGCGCCCTCGTAGACCTCAACAAAACCACAAACATCAAACCAGACCAACTATAACCCAAACCCCCAGAGCCAACATCCATGTTATAAGCCTAATAGGACGGTCTAGACTAGACGCAGAGCACACAAAAACACCATAGCCTAAGTGGAGCCCCGAGCGGGATTCGAACCCGCGACCTACAGCTTACAAGGCTAT
>CAZJAQ010000050.1:0-9686 GCA_964544285.1 uncultured Candidatus Bathyarchaeia archaeon | reverse complement strand
AGTCTTCGCCTATTCGTTTCTTCTCGCGGGCTTCTACGGCGTAGATGAAGTTGTCGCCGAGTTCAGTGTGAATGAGATAAGCGAGTTGTCGGGCAGTAGTGCCATAAGGAACGATGTAAGCATCAGGCAGCACTTCGCCCTTGTGGTTGCTCAGCTTCTCTATATCCTCCACCGGGTAGACGACTATGCAGTTTAGGAGTTTGAAGTAGGCTGCGTTTATCGCGTCTTGGACGCCCGTAGTGCCCAAGGGGGTTAGAATTCTCTCTTTAATCGTTTGAAGAGCTTTGAGCTGTGTCTCGGTAAGAGAGTCGGGTTTGAGAACGTTATAGTTGCAATCACCTGGCTTGTAGTCTATCCACTCTTTTTCCGCCGCCCTACGCAACGCCAACTCTGCTTCCGCACTGCATGAAATCACGAAATACCCCTGCTGCTTCAACCGCTCCACGTTCTTTTCAGCCGAGGGCAGGTCGATTTTGTTGGCGGCGATGAGCATGGGCTTAGCAACCCTTCGCAACGTGTCTATAAACCTGAGAAAGTCTTGCTCACTCCACGAAGTCGGCTTGTCAGCGTTCAGCCCAGTCTTCTGGATTGCCTCGAAAATCTGTCCCCGTTTTATGGACAAGCCACTCAGCCTCTCCTCAAGCTCACTGAGCAAGTTTATCCCCACTCCTCCCGACTCAACCGTCCTCGCCACCTTAGCCCAATCACGCTGCAAGATGCTGGCAATCCACATGGTAATCTCAACTTCGAGGAAGCGAGCATCCTCCAACGGGTCATGCGTGCCTGGCGCAACCTGTCTGCCCTCAATGTCCGTGGCTCCAGCCGCGTCAACGATGTGAATCAGCGCGTCAGCCTTCCGAATCTCATCTAAGAACTGATTCCCCAAACCCCGTCCCTGCCACGCACCGGGCACCAGTCCAGCGCAGTCTATCAGCTCTACGGGAATGAGGCGGACACCGTCTATGCAGAGCGAATTGACGGGGTTATCTTTCACGTTGAATTCTTCATGAACACAGGGCGTGCGGATGTATCCGACTCCACGATTCGGCTTTATGGTGGTAAAAGGGTAGTTGGCAATTTCTGCGGGCGCCAAAGTAGCAGCCGAAAAAAACGTTGACTTACCCACGTTAGGCTTGCCCACGATTCCAATCGAATAGGGTCGAGTCTTCTTACCCACTATAGACATCGCTGTCAGCCCTAAGAATAGATTGTTGAAGTTGGATAAAGGCTTTCGAAAAACACGAAGCCCAGTAGACAGATAGCGTTATTAAGTTTCCCAAAAATAACCATAAAAGGGTAAAATACATGAGCGCAAACCAGAAACCCGTAACGGCTTTCATTCTCTCCATGCTTTCGGGACTATTCATAATCCTCGGGGGCTCCCTCTGGTGCCTCTGGCTTGGCGCAAACTGGGGCGTCGACTGGATGGACTGGATGATGCACGGATGGAACGAACACATGCATCTCTGGAATCTACAAGGCGTCGCCTACCCGCTGGGCATAATCGCCATAATCTTCGGCATAATAGTACTCATAGCGGCAGTCATGCTCTACACGAACCCGACGCAACACGAGTTGTGGGGCGCGTTAATCATAGTCTTCTCGGTGCTAAGCATGCTCGGCTGCATGGGTGGCATGGGAATAGGAATACTCCTAGGCATCGCGGGTGGAATACTCGCCATACTCTGGAGACCCAAAAAAACATAATACCACTGAACCCTGTGTTCAAGATTAATGCGAAGGTGAAAAAAGTGAGTCATACCCATCATCAACCCCCCATGGAGCACGAAGAACACGCTCGACCTAAGCAGGGTCATGAAGAACACGACCATGTCCGCCACATCGAAGAGTTCAAGAGAAGATTCTGGGTCTCCCTCGCCTTCACCGTTCCCATCCTGCTTCTCTCCGAAATGATTCAAGCATGGTTCAACTTCACATTAGAAATCCCCTTCCAGAAAGAAGCCCTACTCCTTCTATCACTCGCCGTTTACCTTTACGGCGGATGGCCCTTCCTGAAGGGACTGGTTCAAGAGCTGAAGAAGCGTCAGCCGGGAATGATGACCCTTATCGGCACAGCCATTTCCGTGGCTTTCTTCTATTCGGCGGGCACTGTCGTCGTAATTAGTGGCAGGGATTTCTTCTGGGAACTCGCCACCCTCGTCGACGTGATGCTCCTCGGACACTGGATTGAGACTAGAAGCATTCTAGGAGCTTCAAGAGCGTTGGAAGAACTCGTGAAAATAATGCCCACCACCGCCCACCGCGTCAAGGACGGCGAAATCGAGGACGTCGAAGTTTCAGAGTTGAAGGTTGGTGACGTTGTTCTTGTACGCCCGGGAGAGAAGATTCCTTCGGACGGAATTGTAACCGAAGGAGAAACCTACGTGAACGAAGCCCTTCTAACCGGAGAATCCCGACCGGTTCACAAGGAAGCAGAGGACAAGGTCATAGGCGGCGCCATAAACGGCGAAGGCGCCTTGAAGGTGAGGATAGAAAAAACGGGCGAAGAAACCTACTTAGCCCAGGTAATAAAACTCGTGAGGCAAGCTCAGGAAAGCAGGTCGAGAACCCAAGACTTGGCTAACAGAGCCTCTGCCCTCCTCTTCTACGTCGCCCTCAGTGTGGGAATAATAACCTACATAACGTGGTTTCTTCTGGGAAACGCTGACATTGGCCTAGAAAGGTCTGTAACGGTTCTAGTCATTGCTTGCCCTCACGCCCTTGGGTTGGCAATACCCTTAGTGGTTGCCCTCTCCACTTCCATAACCGCGAAGAGCGGCATTCTCATCAGGGATAGGAAAGCCTTCGAGATGATAAAAGACGTCGACGTCGTCGTTTTCGACAAGACCGGCACGTTAACAGTGGGCAAGTTCGGCGTAAGCGATGTAGTCCCCTTCATCCCCGAAGAAGAGCTCTTAAGACTAACTGCAAGCGTCGAGGTTAACTCGGAGCACATAATAGCAAAAGCCGTCGTAGACCACGCAAAAGAGAAAGGGATAGAAATTCCCCAAGCCGACGAGTTTAAAGCATTACCTGGGAGAGGCGCCTACGGAAGAGTCGAGGGTAAAGAGGTCTACGTGGGAAGCCCAAGCCTTCTGGAAGAGATGAAAGTAAAAGTCAAGGACAAGAAGATAAAGAAACTGCAAGAACAGGGCAAAACCGTCGTCTTCACGGTAACTGATGGAAAGCTTGCGGGTGCTTTCGCCCTCGCCGACAAGGTACGGGAGGAATCTTACAAAGCTGTCAAGGAGTTGAAGGAATTGGGCGTGAAGGTCTACATGCTCACAGGAGACGCCGAAGAAGTCGCCCGATGGGTTGCACAAGAACTGGACATAGATGATTACTTTGCCCAAGTCTTACCCGACCAAAAAGCCGAAAAAATCAAGCTTCTGAGAGAAAAAGGCTACAGGGTTGCCATGGTAGGCGACGGTATAAACGACGCCCCAGCCCTCGTCACCGCAGACGTAGGCATCGCCATAGGCGCTGGAACAGACGTGGCAATTGAGAGCGCAGACATAATCCTCGTACGAAACGACCCCAAAGACGTTTCGAAAGTTGCTGACCTTTCGAAGAAAACACACTCGAAAATGGTTCAAAACTTGTGGTGGGCAGCTGGCTACAACATATTCGCCATACCGTTAGCCGCTGGAATTCTCTATAGCTACGGCATAACTGTGAACCCCGCAGTCGGCGCTCTCCTTATGTCTTTAAGCACGGTCCTAGTTGCTATCAACAGCCAGACTCTGAGAAAGTACGAGCCAAGAGGCGAACCCCTAAAGATGGAACATGTACACCACTGACCCCACATGCTTCTTAAAGCAAACGCTCGTGCCAAAAGATGGTTCAAACTTATCTTCTACATCACCCATAAAAAAGACTCGTAAAACTGCACCTAAGAGGAGCACAAGTTGAAGAAAATAGCCATCGTAACGAGCGGCGGCGACGCTCCCGGAATGAACGCCACGATTCGAGCAATCACACGCGTCGCCTACACGAAGGGATTAAAAGTTTTGGGTTTCGAGAGGGGCTGGGAAGGTTTGATTAAAAACACCTTTACGCCCTTAACGCCCCGCTCGGTTGGGGGGATATTAGAACGCGGCGGCACGATTCTCCGCACCGTGCGAAGCCCCAGCTTCAAGACGACAGAAGGCGTTAGAAAAGCTGCTAAAAACCTTGCTCTGAGCAAAGTTGAGGGTCTTGTGGTCATCGGGGGCGACGGTTCCTTCAGAGGCGCCTGCGACCTAAGCAAGGAAACTGACACGTTAATAGTTGATGTTCCAGCATCCATCGACAACGACGTCTTCGGAACTGACGAAACCGTAGGCTTCGACACCGCCGTGAACACGGCTGTAACCGAAATTGACAAGGTTCGAGACACTGCCATCTCCCATGAACGCATATTCATCGTCGAAGTCATGGGGCGAACTAGAGGCTTCCTCGCGTTGACAGCGGGGATAACTGCTGGAGCCGAAGTCATTCTGGTTCCCGAACTCAAAATAAGCATAGACGAAGTTGTCCGAACACTCGAAGGAAACCGCGAGAAGGGAAAAAAGTCTGGCATAATCGTGGCTGCAGAAGGAGTGGGGGATACTCGTAGGCTTGCGAGGAAAATTGAAGTGGAAACTGGGTCGGAGGTCAGGTTGTCTGTGCTCGGCTACGCTCAAAGAGGCGGAAACCCCACGGCGAGAAGCAGGCTTCTGGGCTGTTTGTTTGGGAATAAGGCTGTTGAGCTGTTGTCTGAAGGTCAGGGAGGCAGAATGGTTGGGTTGCAGGAGGGAAGAATAGCTAGCATAAGCCTCGAAGAGTCCTGCAAGACTAGGAAACCTTTAGACTTGACTTTACTCCAACTCGCTAACGTGCTAGCGACCTAGCATCGTGTTTCAGCCTTTTCTGTGGCGGAGAGGGTTAAATGGGTTGGAACATAACGGACTCCAAGCGGCTCGAGGAAGCCATTTCTGAGATGAAGCTGAAACTTGCGCGAGAAATCGGCTTAAGGCAAGGTATGATTGTAGTCGAGATGGGTGGAGGACAAGGCGGGTTCACAGCTGCCCTAGCAAAAACCGTCGGTGAAAGTGGAAAAGTGCTGAGCATAGACATTTCCACGGAATATTTGTCAGAGTTTAGGGAAAACCTGAACAAACATCATGTCGAACACCTCGTCACTTTCATTCAATCAGACGCAGCCCATCTAGAAAGCATCCTATCGGACAACGCCGCAGACATCGTAGCAAGCTACCGCTTCCTCGAAGAACTAAAACAGCCACAAGAAATGACCCAGATTGTCAAAGAAATGACCAGAATCGTAAGAAACATGGGAAAGTCAGCCTCATAGAATTAAGCACCAGGGCAGAGAACCCAGCCGAGGAAAACTACATTAGACTACACCGAGAAAGTGGAGACTCCCTCTTCGAACCCAGCGAAATCGTCGAAGCGATGAAAAAAGCAGAGCTCACAGACATCCAAGTGAAAGAGTTCGAAACCAGAATATGGTTCTCTCCAAACCTCGCAAAGCAAAACCTAGAATCCACACAAGTGTGGTACGACGCAGATGTCGAGAAAAACTTGGGACGACTGATAGACATGCATGGCATGAAGTATCCGTCACTTCTAATGTTCTCGGGTGTGAAGAAACGATAACCAGCATCACATTTTAAAATAAGCGCATGCTCGTCTTATTGAAGGAGATATAGGACATGAAAGAATACATTCAAATAACAACCACAACCGACACGAAAGAAAACGCAGAAAAAATCGTAAACACCCTCGTCCAAAACCACCTAGCCGCGTGCGTTCAAATCATCGGCCCCATCACAAGCATCTACTGGTGGAAACAAAAAGTCGAAGAAACCACAGAGTGGATGTGCATCGCCAAAACCCGAAAAGACCTCTACAAAGCAGCCGAAACGTCGATACGTAGCAATCATCCCTACGAAACCCCAGAAACCCTAGCCACCCCAATCACAAACGGGAGCGAAGAATGCCTCTCGTGGCTAGACAGAGAGCTCAGAAAATAAGGCGGATTTTGTATTCGTGTAGTACATTTCGACGCGAAGGTTTATTAAATCGCAATACACGCTTCTATTTACCGAAGCAAAAGGAGCCGCCAAAATGACCCTGCAGAGTAGCATCAAGAAAGCAGACAAGTATGAAGAGATGCTCAATAAGGCAGTGGAAAAGGCGCTCAACAGGGTCTTCGGCTCGACGGCAACCGACATAATCTACACTCACTTAGAGAACAATTATGCTATCAAGAAAGACGAAATCGCCGAGAAACTCGAAGTCTTCAGTCAGGCAATGCAAGAATACCTTAACAGCGGTGCTGCGGTGGTGGAGAAAGAAATACTCGAGAGCTTCTACTCGGGCTTAGGCTTGTTCCAACGTGTCGAATTGGAAGGCAACAGGAACAACGAGTTTATTGAGCGCCTCAGAACGCTGATGCCTCAATAACTGTACAACACTAAAGGCTTTTTTTCTGGGGTCAAAACAGATTTATTCCCAAGCCCGCTTTCTATTCAGTGAAGTTCAATGTCCTCAGAAATCATCCCAACGACTGAGTATGCAAAGTCTCTTGAGAAGAAGTATGAAAACCTCAAAATTCCAATCTACAAGCTTAAAGAATGGTTTTTCACAGGCTCAAAAGTCTTTTTCGATTGCGAAAGTTCTGATAAAGCCTCCTGCGTTCGCGAGATATTGGCTAAGCCAGATTTTCCAGCCTTCAGAATATACATAGTGGTCAGAGACTTTGCATCTAACAGTTATGATCTTATGGACGTAAATTTTCGAAACTTGGGGGGCAAAGAAACTTTGGAGCATTTCATCGAACGATACCATAAGCAACTCGAAACGATGAGCAGACTCAGCCTTCAGGGTGCTGGCAGAGAATACGCTGAGTGTGTTGGACACGGTTACGAAGAGACGATGTCCTAAGTTTTCTGTGCAGAGTT
Organism: uncultured Candidatus Bathyarchaeia archaeon; assembly: GCA_964544285.1. GTDB lineage: Archaea > Thermoproteota > Bathyarchaeia > Bathyarchaeales > SOJC01 > CAYGVX01. Next base: position 2,742 of record CAZJAQ010000050.1, on the reverse strand, counting down.
TTTAAGAAAACGTAATGAGCATGATGGCTTAGATAGATAGTTGGGAACATCATGAAGGTCCTTTTCGTAGAGCCCCCAAAAGAATACTGGTTCGTCATGGGCGAATACCTTCCCCCTCCTCTCGGAATCCTGGGGCTGGCAGCTTATCTCGAAAGCCAAGATAAAGCGGTTGAGATAGAAGTGTTGGACTGCCAAGCAAAAGGGTTAGGCTGGAAGGAATTCGAAAAACACATCGAGTCATACAACCCCGACATAGTGGCTCCAAGCGCCCTCGCAACATGCAACGCCTACACAGTCCTTCGCGTCGTCGAAACTGCAAAACAAGTGAACCCAAACATAAAAACAGTCGTCGGGGGACAGCATTTTACAGCCACAGCAGAAGAAAGCCTCCAAAACTATCCAGAAATAGACGTAGTCGTCCGCGGAGAGGGCGAACAAACTTTCGCCGAACTGGTTCAAGAACTGAAAAAGAAGAAGCCAGCCCTCTCAGACGTTAAAGGCATCTCTTACAGGCAAGGTGGCAGCGTAGTTCATAATCCCCGGCGACCTCTAATCGAGAATCTGGACGACTTGCCCCTTCCCGGCTACCATTTCGTTGAAGATTGTATGGGCAAGTATCATTTCACCATGATGGCTGGAGCAAAACAGTATGCGCTCATCGAAGGCTCGAGGGGCTGTCCCCACAAATGTACCTTTTGCTCTCAATGGAAACACTGGAACGGCACGTGGAGGCTCAAGTCGGCGAAGCGCATCGCAGACGAGTTTGAATACTGTTACAACGAGTTTGGAAGCAGTTTTCTCTGGTTGACCGACGACAACTTCGGCTTGGGAAAACACGCCAACGACTTGTGCGACGAGATTGTCAAGCGCGGAATAGCCGACGAGATAATATGGTTCATGCAGGTCCGATGCGACGACATAATCAAGCATCAAGACATCTTGCCCAAAATGATTAAGGCTGGAAACCGCTGGATGCTCGTGGGAATCGAGAGCGGGAACGTAGCCACGTTAGAGTCATTCCACAAAAAAATAAACCCCTCTGACGCCGAGCAAGCGATGAGGCTACTGAAAGAGAATGATATCTTTGCCCAAGCCACCCTCATCATCGGAGAACGAAAAGACTCTGCAGAATCGATAGCCAAGCTCAGAGAATTCGTAAACCAGATTGACCCAGACCTTGCAATTTTCATGATTCTGACGCCGTTTCCAGGGACTGAACTCTACGAGACTGCCAAACAGAGCGGGTGGCTAGAGGACAGTAACTGGGCAAACTACGACATGACCCACGCAATAATGCCCACCGAAACCCTGTCCAGACGAGAAGTGCAGGAAGAACTGTACAACTGCTACCGCAGCTTCTACGGTTCTATGAGCAGGCGGTTTAAGGGACTCTTCTCGACGAATAAGCTGAAAAGGAGAACCTACAGATACCTTGCAAGCCAAGGTCTCCTGAAAGCGTTAAGGGACTTGATTTGAGAGCATCCCGCCGTACGGTCTCCGTAGTTTTTCTCACATTTTCCTTCCTTGGACTAACTCTCATAGCTGCCCTTGCAACAGTGCCACTGGAGATGCAGGACGATGTTTATGAGAGAAGACCTTTAGTAGGCGCAGCTTTCAGCATTGTATGCATTCTAGGGATTTTAGCAGGCATGTTTCCTTCAAGATGCTCAGGCATAGCCCATTTCAGAACCGCAAAACAGAAACAGTCGGCTCAAGAATCGGCTGAGCTGCCAAAGGAAGCGTTGGATTTCCGTGGACATCATCCCGATTGCGGAAACTTCAGTGCTCATGTCGTTCGAGTGGGCGGTGGGGTTGTGTGTGCTGGGTGCTTAGGGTTAATTCTAGGCGCTGTCCTTTCACTCTTTGGAACTGCATGGTATTTCTTTCTCCACTTACCGTTGGGGATGAACTATGTTTTGGTTTTTTGGGTTGGTTTCGTGGGAGTTTCCTGCGGGCTACTTCAGTATCACCTGTTCAACTGGGGCAGAAGCTCAGTCCATCTCTCCGTGAACACTTTCTTCGTGTTCGGGGTTTTTTGGCTTCTTGCAGGAGTCGACGCTATAGTTCAGAGCACCATCGTGGACGTGTACCTCATCGCTTTGAGCGTTTTCTGGCTCTACACGAGGATACTCCTTTCTCAGCTAGACCACGATAGAATCTGCACTGCTTGCAGTATAGAAGAATGCGGACTCTACAGAAGAAAAAGCGTAGAAAGTGGCTAGTACCTGCGTCTCATCCCGTAGAAGGCGCCTACGATTATTAGTATGCCGACGATGACTATGACGAGCGGCCCCAGATAATCCCATATTCCCAGTCCTGAGAAGATCGCCAGCCCAATGAAGACTAGTATGATGCCAAAAATTATACCCACTATGGCACCTCCATGGGGAAGCCCGAAACACTCATCTTCTACACGGCGGCCTTCACGAGATCCAAAACAGTTGTCGTCTGAGCGGTATTTTCTTTCGGGACGAGACACTTGCAGTGTTGCACCGCATTTAACGCATTCTGTTGCGTCATCTTCGTTTTTTGTTCCGCATTTGGTGCAGTAAACCAACTCTGTTCTCTCCAAGCTCCTAAGACACTTCATTGTCTAGTCTGTTCTTAAGATTTTGGGTATGCGAGGCTGTTCTGCCACTGAGTAGGCAGGTGGTAGATTAGAAATTTGCGGTTAAACTATGTATCTCTGATTATCTCTCTCAAAATCCTTCACAATCTCTATCACGCGTTTCGGCGCCCTCA
>CAZJAQ010000049.1:4842-10116 GCA_964544285.1 uncultured Candidatus Bathyarchaeia archaeon | reverse complement strand
TCGCAGCCACCACAACTAGCAGCCCAATAGAAGGCGAATTTTAGTTTTTCTTCAGTCATTCTACATAACCTCTTTTTGAATTTGTTCTAAGATTTTAGAAGCGTCAACTCGAAGTTCCTTGAGGGCTAGTTCCTCAGGTGCTAAGCCCATAGCTAAGCCTAAAAGTTGTGTGTAGTGCAGTACTGGTATGCCGTAGTTTTCGCTGAACATTTTCTCGATGCGAACCTGATTGGTGTCATACATCATGTGACAGAAGGGACAGATGGTTATCAGGGCTTGGGCGCCGACGCTCTTAACGTGGTTCAGCTTCTCCCTGGTCAGTTGAAGGGGGATTTTGTCGTTTATGCCCGCTGAGGGTGCTCCGCAGCATTCAGCCTCGTCCATGTAGTCCAAGCACGTGGCGCCCGTGGCTTCTATTAGGTTTTTGAGCATTTTCGGGTCTTCTGGGTCGTCGAACCCTGAGTACTCTCTGGGTCTTAGGACGTGGCAGCCGTTGTGTTCAGCGACTTTAAGCGATGTAAGCGGTTTGACCACCTTGTTTTTCACCCTCTCCAGTCCCACGTCTTCAACCAACACTTGAACTAAGTGCTTCACTTCCACCGCACCCTTAAACTCTAATCCTGCTTCCTTTAAGCAAGCGTTTACCTCTTCCCGAAGCTTCTTGTCCTCTTTAAGCATTTTGTTAACTTTCCTCAACGTTCCAGCGCAGCCAGTGCAGAGAGCTAGAACGTTCAAGCCTTCTTTCTCCGCCAGCGCCAAGTTTCTCGCAGCCATTATCAGCATCATTTCGTGGTCAACTGGGTCCATGGGTAGCCCGCAGCAATTGAACTCGGGCATCTCCACCAGCTCCACGCCGAGCTTGTGCAAAACTTTTCTCGCTGAAACCTCGTAAGCCGTCACTCGGTAGGGAATCGCACAGCCGAGGAAAATCAAATATCTGCTCTGTCTCGCCATCCTTCTATCCTTCCCTCTTTTCCACAAGTTTTCGAAAGTGCACACCACGAAGAGTCTTGCTTAAGCTTTCAGGATTGCCCTTGGGTAGAGGTGGCAGTCCCAGCTCTTCGCGTTTTTTAAGTCTTAATTCGGGGATTCTATAAGCGTATCCGGTTTCTAGGATGCTCGAGCCTAAGTCTTTAAAGACTCGGGGGACGTAGCCTTGTTGGGCGGCTAGGTTCTTTAAAACACGTATGACACTTGCGACTTCTACGTCTTGGGGGCAGCGGTCGGTGCACGTGAAGCATGAGGCACAGAGCCACAGCGTGTCTAGGGGTAAGACTCTTTCCTTCAATCCAAGCTGCGCCATGCGTATTATCTGTCTGGGGCGGTAGGTGTCGCTAAACTTCGCTATGGGACAGTCTGAAGTGCATGTGCCACATTGGAAGCATTTGAGCAGCTTTTCTCCACCATGAATCTTGCCTACTTCATACTTAAAATTCGAGTCAATTTCCGTGGTCTTTACGGGCTTCTGCTCAGCAGCAACCGCTTCATTCATCACGTTTTACCTCCATTCTTCAGGGGGTTTGGTCCAATCTTCTTTATCTGGTCAACCATGTCCCGCACTATGGACGCAAATTTGTCTCCTTCGCTAGCCGAGACCCACTCCAACCGCAGCCGCTCAGGTTCTAACCCAAAGTCTTCCAAAACTTTTCTCAGAAGCGCTATTCTCCTGGATGCTTTGAAGTTTCCGCTGAGGTAGTGGCAGTCTGAGGGTAGGTGGCAGCCAGCTACGAGCACTCCGTCTGCACCGTCCTTGAAGGCTTCCAAGATAAAAGCGGGGTCGACTCTGCCACTGCACATGACGCGAATTATCCGAATGTTCGGTGGGTACTGGATTCTGCTGACGCCTGCAAGGTCTGCTCCAGCGTAGGAGCACCAGTTGCAGAGAAAACCGATTATTTTCGGCTCGAAACCTTCCTTCTCTGTCATGCTCTTGCCTCCTCAATAAGGGCGGCTCTTACTTGAGCCAAAATCTCTTCCGTCGTGAAATGTCCCAACGCGATGGCTTTCGTGGGACATGCCGTGCCGCATACTCCGCAGCCTTTGCACAGGGCTTCAATCACGTGAGCAGCCACTTTTCCACCTTCCTTTTCTTTCATTTCAATCGCGTTGTAGGGGCAAAGATGTTCACAGATTCTGCAGCCGCTGCAGAAGTCTTCGTTAACGTTTGCGATGATTCCTTCCATCTCCAGCGTCTTCTTCGAGAGTATTGTTGCGGCTCGGGCGGCGGCTGCGCATGCTTGGGATATGCTTTCGTCAATGAACTTAGGCGAATGTGCCATTCCGCAGAGGAAGACTCCGTCGGTCTGGAAATCCACTGGGCGGAGTTTCATGTGGGCTTCTAAGAAGAACCCGTCTTTTGTTAACGGGACTTTGAGCATTTCTGCGATGTGCTTGTTGTCTGGGTTTGGAATCGTGGCTGCGCTCAAGGCTATGACTTCTGGTTCTAATTCTACTTCCTGCTTGATTATGGGTTCCCAGAAAGTTACTTTAAGTTTGCCTTTTTCGTTTGTCACTCTGGGTTTTCTGTCGTCGGTGTAGTTTACGAACAACACGCCCTTCTCGGCTGCTTCGCGGTAGTAGTCTTCTTTGAAACCGTAGCTCCGTATATCCTTGTACAGTACGTAGACATCTGTCTCAGGACTTGTCTCCTTTATCTTCAGAGCGTTCTTTATCGCCTGTCCACAGCAGATGCGGGCGCAGTTGGGCTTCTCCTCATTCCTGGCGCCGACGCATTGAATCATAACGACGTTTTCGGCTTTGAACTCGCCCTTGGCAAGCGAGTCTTCCAACTCGTGTTGTGTCATGACGCCAGGAACATTGCCGTATAAGTATTCGACTGGCTTGTATTCTGTTGCGCCCGTGGCTACTATCACTATTCCGTTTTCAACCTCTTGTTCCTTTCCACCTTGCTTTATTTTAGATTTGAAGTTGCCGACGAAGCCGCTGACGTCGGTGACTTCGGCACCCAAGTGAACGTGGATTCTGCTGTTCCCTGCAGCCTCTTTGGTCAGTATGCCCAAGTATTCTTGAGGGTCTTCACCTTCAAGCGTATAGTGGATGTTGCGTAGATGTCCGCCCAACTCTTTTTCGCGTTCCACTAGATGTACTTCGAAGCCTTGTTTGGCGAGTTCGAGGGCAGCGGTCATGCCTGAGACTCCGCCGCCGATGACCAAGCCTACGGGTGTCACGTTTATTATCGGCTTTTCTAAAGGCTTCAGCAATCGTGCCTTTGCGACCACTGACCGAACCAGTTCTTTGGCTTTTTCCGTTGCTTCTTCTGGCTGGTGCATGTGCACCCAACTGCATTGGTCGCGTATGTTTACCATCTCGAAGAGGTATGGGTTCAAGCCGGTTTCTCGCACCGTTTCTCTGAACAATGGTTCGTGGGTTCTGGGTGTGCATGAGGCCACGATGACACGATTAAGGTTGTGTTCTTTAATTTTCTCTCTTATGATTCCCTGCGTATCCTGCGAGCAAGTGTAGAGGTTTGCTTCAGCGTAAACTACGTTGGGCAGCTTTTTGGCGAATTCCACGACCTCTGGGACTTTGACCACTCCACCGATGTTTATTCCACAGTGGCAAACGAAGACTCCTATGCGTGGCTCCTCTTGAGTTACGTCTCTTTCAGGCGGATACTCTTTCTCGACTATCTCTTTTCCCCTTTCAGAAGCGATTACACTCATGGCTTTTGCTGCGGCGCCGCTGGCTTGGGCAACACTTTCGGGAATGTCTTTGGGTGCACTGAAAGCTCCACAGACGAAAATGCCAGGCTCTGAAGTTTCGACTGGTGAGAAGGCGTTTGTTTGGCAGAACTTGTAGCCATTGAGCCTTATGCCTAAAGTTTCGGCTAGTTTTCCAGCGTTTTTCGGAGGCTGCATCCCGATGGACAAGACTACCATGTCGAATTCTTCGGTTCTCGGCTCTTCGTCTTCCACGTAATGCAACGAAAGATTGTTAGTAGACGGGTCTTCTGTAACGCTCGCTACCCTCGACCTCACGAATCTTATGCCATACTCTCCTTGAGCACGGTTGTAGTAAGCATCAAACTCTTTTCCGTAAGCGCGAATGTCCATGTAGAATATTGAACAGTTCAGCTTGATGGGCACGTGTTCCTTGGCTATTATCGCCTCTTTGATGCCGTACATGCAGCATGCGGCAGAACAGTAGTTGTTTCCAATCTGCGCATCCCTCGAACCCACGCATTGAACAAAAGCTACCCTCTTGGGAATCTCACCATCGGAAGGTCTCAAGACGAGCCCGCCGTAGGGTCCTGAAGCGCTCAGAATACGTTCAAACTCGATGCTCGTGACCACGTTAGGAAATCGTCCATAACCGTATTCACTTTTTAGCCTCGCATCGAAGGGCTCAAAGCCCGGTGCAAGAATTATCGAGCCCACTTTCAAAGCTGCTTCGCTGTCTCGTTGCTCATAGTCAATTGCTTTTGCCTTGCAGATTTCTTGGCATGTCCCGCATCCAACGCATTTGTCTCGGTCGATGATGAACTTTAATGGAACAGCCTGCGGATACTCAACGTAAATGGCGCTTCTCTTGCCAAGCCCTTCGTTGAAGGTGTCTACTGCTTCTACTGGACATTTCTGTGCGCACAGCCCGCAGCCGTTGCATTTTTCTTCGATTATGTAACGACTCCGTTTTCGAACTCTCACTTCGAAGTTTCCAGCGTGACCGCTCAAGCCTGTGATTTCGCCGTTCGTTATCAAGTTAATGTTCGGGTGTCTTCCAGTTGCCACCAGTTTGGGCGCGAGAATGCACATTGAACAGTCGTTTGTGGGGAACGTCTTGTCGAGCTGTGCCATGACGCCACCGATGCTGGGCGACTGATCGAGCAGGTAAACCTTGAAACCAGAGTCTGCGAGGTCTAGGGCTGCTTGGATTCCTCCGACTCCTCCACCGACCACCAACACGGCGCCTACTTTTCCTTCAGCCATTTTATTGCACCTCCAACGCTTTGTAGAGGGGAGTTGTTTCTTCTATGTGGTCTAAGGCTATCATGCCCTTCCTCCGCATGTCAACGATGTGACAGAGCACTGACGCGGGCTTCAAGTCCATAATCGCTGCAAGTTCCTTTACAGACAGCGGCTTCTGTCTTGCTAGAAAGTGTATTTTGTGCCGAATGAACTCCTCTGCGACAACTTCATCCAGCAACTCGTCGAATTCTCCTTGGGGAATTGCTTCTCCATAAACATTCTTGGCTTCTGTCAACTCTTCTTCCCTTCCCGCCAGAACCCTTAGACGGAAATCTGCTGCAGCATTCTT
>CAZJAQ010000049.1:2533-4742 GCA_964544285.1 uncultured Candidatus Bathyarchaeia archaeon | reverse complement strand
AACAATGACAGGGTCGATTCTGCCCGCACACATCACCCGTACGATGTGCATTTTGGGATAGCCTTGCACTCCCTTGGGACTGGTGGTTTCCACATCTAAGGGCTTGCCCCAAGTGCACACGAAACCGATGATTTTAGGTCTGAAAATCATGCAGTCTTCCTCCCTAAAGCGGCTGCAACTTCAGTCAGAATCTGTGCTTCCGTAGATTGCTTCATGGTGATGGCTCGTTCGGGACAGCTTGCACTGCAAATACCGCAGCCCTTGCATAGGCATTCGTCGACTTGCGCAACTCCCAAATCGTCCTTCTTTATGGCGCCGAACGGACAGACTACTCCGCATACGTTGCAGCCAGTGCACAGAGTCTGGTCAACAACCGCCTTGTCTGCATCACAAAGTCCCTCATTTCCTAAGCATTCTGTGCATGGACCGCATCCTAGGCATCTTCGAGCTTCGTAGATGGCGGTTTCTTTTGTCTTCGCCATAAGCTTGTCAGCCTCTTCGAAGCTAACTTCCCACCTGCCCGTGTCTACGTGTGGACTTTCATACCTTTCAGGCTTCTTCATCACTTTCTTCCAGTCTTTAACCCAAGTCGTCTCTTCAACTTCCCTCTCTCTTCCAGCCCGCAAATCCTCATCGTTCAGAAAGCGGTCGATCGAAATCGCCGCCCGTTTACCTGCTCCCACAGCCTCGATGACGCTCGCAGGACCTGTAGAAATGTCGCCTCCCGCAAAAACTCCCCGAATCTTTGTCTCCATCGTCGACGGGTCGGCTGAAATCGCGTTTGCACGTTCATTCAAAAGAGCGGAGGGTATACAAGAGGTTTCCGCCACTTGACCGATGGCAGGAATGACCGAATCTACTTCATAAACGTGTTCAGAGCCCGCCACGGGTACTGGGCGCCTTCTGCCGTTTGCGTCAGGCTCCCCTAACTCCATCCTAAAGCATTCAACAGTCCTCACCCTGCCCTTCTCGCCTATGATTCGTTTAGGCGCAACGAGAAGTTGAATCTTGACTCCCTCTTTTTCAGCAGCCTCTATTTCATAGGGAAGCGCGGGCATTTCCTTCCTCGAACGACGGTAGAGAATCGTGACATCTTTTGCCCCAAGCCTCAACGCGGTGCGAGCGGCGTCGATGGCACTGTTGCCTCCCCCGATGACTGCGACTTTTTCGCCCACGTTAAAAGTCTTCCCGAGAGCAATGTCCCTAAGAAACTCGACGGCTGGATAAACGCCCTCTAAATCTTCGCCTGGAATTCCGAGTTCTTGGCTCTTCTGAGCCCCGATGGCTATGAACACGGCTCGGTAGCCCTCTTCTTTCAAGGTGTCGAGAGAGAAGCTCTTGCCAAACTCTACTCCTGTCTTAACCTCCACACCCAAGTCTTGGATGTAGGCGATTTCGTTGGCCACGACGTATTTTTGCAGCCGATAATCGGGAATACAGTATCTCATCATCCCCCCCGCTTCGGGCATTCGTTCAAAAACAGTGACCGGGTAACCGAGTTTTGCAAGCTCATACGCAGCGCTCAAACCTGCTGGTCCTGCACCGACTATTGCCACTTTTTCTGTGTGTGCTTTCGGTATTCGTTCAGGTTTTACTCGTCCCTGCTCTCGTTCAATGTCTGCGGCAAGCCGCTTTAAATAGCGAATGCCAACAGCATGGTCTATCTCTTTTCTTGTGCAAGCGTCTTGGCATGGGCTGAAGCATACTCGACCGCAGATCGCTGGAAAAGGCATGCTCTTCCGAATGAGCTCAACAGATTCTTTGAATTTGCCTTGCTGGATTAGGGAGACGTATCCTTGAACGTTTATATCGGCGGGGCATGCGGCGCGGCATGGGGGCAGCTTCCGTTTTTGTGCAGTTTCGAGATTAGTCGTAGTTGACATTCTTTTAGAGACCTCGCTGACTGTCGTCAAAATATCACAAAAAGGGGGTAGTTAGATGTTACGTTTTCGTACGAGTAAAGTGGTGTTGTTTGATCGCCCACAGTTTGTATTGCTGTGGTCCCATTAGGTCCCTTAGCTCTTCTTCCAGTGTAACCACGTTATCAGGTCTTATTTCTGCTATCCAACCTGCCTGGTAAGGGTCTTCGTTGATTATTGATGGCTTGTCTTCTAGCGCCTTGTTGGTTTTGGCGATTTTGCCGCTGACGGGCGCGTATAGGTCGAATTTGAACATCCACGTCTCAACAGCTCCGAAGGGTTTTCCTTTT